>NZ_JAOSIQ010000029.1 GCF_030586845.1 Candidatus Phytoplasma bonamiae
GGCACAAATAAAAATTATAATAATTTAGAAGTTTTGGTTTGGTAGAGAATGAGGGGATCGAACCCCCGACCTCCTGCTTGTAAGGCAGATGCTCTCCCAGCTGAGCTAATTCTCTACTACAAATAATTCCGGGCAAACCCCTATCTTGGCAATTCAAATGAATTACTATTGTGGGGACCACAAGTCTTAACTGCTGTGTTCGGGATGGGAACAGGTGGAACCCCTGTGTTAAATCACCCGGAATCTCTCAAAACTAGGCAAATTCTAGTTATTTTCCATATATCATCAAAGTCGTTGGATCTATTAGTACTAGTCAGCTCCAAATATCACTACTCTTCCACTTCTAGCCTATCAACCTGATCGTCTTTCAGGGATCTCTTAGGGAAATCTCATCTTGAGGGAGGCTTCACACTTAGATGCTTTCAGTGTTTATCCCGACTATACATAGCTACCCAGCTATGGCTCTGGCGAACCAACTGGTGCACCAGCGGTATATCCATCCCGGTCTTCTCATACTAGGGACAGTTCCTCGCAAATTTCCAACGCCCACGACGGATAGAGACCGAACTGTCTCACGACGTTCTGAACCCAGCTCGCGTACCGCTTTAATGGGCGAACAGCCCAACCCTTGGAACCTGCTCCAGCTCCAGGATGCGATGAGCCGACATCGAGGTCCCAAACCGCCCCGTCGCTGTGAACGCTCGGGGGCGATAAGGCTGTTATCCCCAGGGTAGCTTTTATCCGTTGAGTCACGGCCCTTCCATTCGGTACCGCAAGATCACTAAGTCCGACTTTCGTCCCTGCTCGACTTGTAGGTCTCGCAGTCAAGCTCCCTTATACCTTTACGCTCTAAAAATGATTTCTGACCATTTTGAGGGAACCTTTGAACGCCTCCGTTACTTTTTAGGAGGCGACCGCCCCAGTCAAACTGCCCACCAAACACTGTCCCTCATAATCCACTTATGCAGGTTAGAAACTAAAAATCTCAAGAGTGGTATCCCACCGCTGACTCCCTTTAAACTAGCGCCTAAAGTTCTCAGTCTCCCACCTATCCTGTACATGAGATTTCCAATTTCAATATTAAGCTACAGTAAAGCTCCATGGGGTCTTTTCGTCCTGTCGCGGGTAACCGGCATTTTCACCGGTAATTTGATTTCACCGAGACTCTTGTTGAGACAGCGCCCAAATCGTTATGCCTTTCGTGCAGGTCGGAATTTACCCGACAAGGAATTTCGCTACCTTAGGACCGTTATAGTTACGGCCGCCGTTCACTGGGACTTCAATTCAATGCTTTGGGCAAGCCCGAACATCTCCTCTTAATCTTCCAGCACCGGGCAGGCATCAGCCCCTATACATCACCTTACGGTTTAGCAGAGACCTGTGTTTTTGATAAACAGTCGCTTGGGCCTATTCTCTGCGGCTTTTACTTTTTATCATAAAAGCTCTCCTTATCCCGAAGTTACGGAGTCATTTTGCCGAGTTCCTTAACAAGAGTTTTCTCGCGCGTCTTAGTATACTCTACCTTCCCACCTGTGTCGGTTTACGGTACAGGTAAAAAAACCATTAACCTTAGAAGCTTTTCTAGAAAATATGAACGCAGTCACGTTACCCTCAAATCTCATTTTTTGGCAAGTAAGAAGACGGATTTGCCTATCTTCTCAAACTTGATTTTTCGACCCTAATCCAATAAAGGGCGTGCTTGTCCTCTTTTGTCCCTCCATCAGTGATTTTTTTAGTGCAGGAATTTTAGCCTGCTGGTCATCGACTACGCATTTCTGCCTCGCCTTAGTTCCTGACTAACCCAGGGCGGACGACCCTGCCCCTGGAAACCTTGGGTTTTCGACGGATAGAATTCTCATCTATCTTTTCGTTACTTACACCGGCATTCTCACTTCTAACCTCTCCACTACTGCTTCCGCTATAGCTTCTACGATGTTAGAACGCTTCCCCTACCACATATTCCTTAGCTATTACTAGCCGAAACATATCCGTAGCTTCGGTATAATGTTTGAGCCCCGTTACATTTTCGGTGCAAAAATATTAGATTAGTGAGCTATTACGCACTCTTTAAAAGATGGCTGCTTCTAAGCCAACTTCCTAATTGTTTTAACGTTTTTACTTCCTTAACCACTTAACATTAATTTAGGGACCTTAGCTGACGGTCTGGGCTCTTTCCCTTTTGACCATGGACCTTATCACCCATCGTCTGACTGCTGGGATACGGTTCTTGACATTCGGAGTTTAATTGAGATTGGTACCCCGAGGTGGAGCCCGCACTCATTTAGTGCTCTACCTTCAAGAACTATTAAATACCCAACGCTAGCCCTAAAGCTATTTCGGGGAGAACCAGCTATCTCTGAGTTCGATTGGAATTTCACCTCTAGCCACAAATCATCCAAACACTTTTCAACGTGTCCTGGTTCGGCCCTCCATGACGTGGTCACGTCACTTCAGCCTGTTCATGGCTAGCTCACTTCAGTTTCGGGTCTATGACATACAACTAAACGCCCTCTTCAGACTCGCTTTCGCTCCGGCTGCGTTCCTTCAAACTTAACCTTGCTCTATATCATAACTCGCCGGTTCATTCTGCAAAAGGCACGCCATCACTCCTAAATGAGCTTTGACTACTTGTAAGCACACAGTTTCAGGATCTATTTCACTCCCCTTCCGGGGTTCTTTTCACCTTTCCCTCACGGTACTAGTTCACTATCGGTCACCAAGGAGTATTTAGCCTTAGGAGATGGTCCTCCTATCTTCCGACAAGATTTCTCGTGTCTCGCCGTACTTGAGGATACCCTAGATTTTAACTTACCTCTACAGGATTTTCACCTTCTGGGATATAGCTTTCCAACTATTTCGAGTTCATTAAAATTTGATAACTAGTTGTTGGTATCCGGCTGTTCCAGATTCGCTCGTCACTACTACCGGAATCGTTATTACTTTCTGTTCCTACAGTTACTTAGATATTTCAGTTCACTGCGTTCCTTTCAATTAGTTAGTTACCTAATAATTGATACTATAACTTCTTATAGTAGGTTGCCCCATTCGGAAATCCACGGATCTACACTTATTTACAGCTCCCCGTAGCGTATCGCCGTTAATTGCGTCCTTCATCAGCTCTTGGTGCCTAGGCATCCACTGTGCGCTCTTATTTCCTTTAATGTTCCGGAGAAATAACTATTATTTACCTAATTTTCAAAGAATTTGTGTTCTTACGACACCTATAACTCTGGTGGGCCTAAATGGACTTGAACCACCGACCTCACGCTTATCAGGCGTGTGCTCTAACCGACTGAGCTATAGGCCCTTCGTGAAGCCACGAAGAAAAACTTAGTTATCCTAAGTCTTTCAAAACTGAAGATGATTGATTTTATTGGTTTTCCTTAGAAAGGAGGTGATCCATCCCCACCTTCCGGTAGGGATACCTTGTTACGACTTAACCCCAATCATCGACCCTACCTTAGACGGCGCCCTCTCGAATAAACGAGTTAAGCTACCGTTTTGGGGTATTGCCAACTTTCGTGGTTTGACGGGCGGTGTGTACAAACCCCGAGAACGTATTCACCGCGACATGCTGATTCGCGATTACTAGCGATTCCAACTTCATGAAGTCGAGTTGCAGACTTCAATCCGGACTGAGACTGTTTTTGGGGATTGGCCAAGAACTTACGTTTCAGCTACCCTTTGTAACAGCCATTGTATCACGTTTGTAGCCCAGGTCATAAGGGGCATGCTGATTTGACGTGATCCTCACCTTCCTCCAGTTTATCACTGGCAGTCTCATTAAAGTCCCCACCATAACGTGCTGGCAACTAACGATAAGGGTTTCGCTCGTTTTAGGACTTAACCTAACATCTCACGACACGAGCTGACGACAACCATGCACCACCTGTGTTTCTGATAACCTCCACGATATTACTACCGTTTCGCAAAAACATGTCAAGACCTGGTAAGGTTTTTCGGGTATCTTCGAATTAAACAACATGATCCACCGCTTGTGCGGAGTCCCGTCAATTCCTTTAAGTTTCATACTTGCGTACGTACTACTCAGGCGGAGTACTTAATGTGTTAACTTCAGTACCGGTTTGACCCGACACTTAGTACTCATCGTTTACGGCGTGGACTACCAGGGTATCTAATCCTGTTTGCTCCCCACGCTTTCGTGCCTCAGCGTCAGTTAAGACCCAGCGAGCCGCCTACGCCTCTGGTGTTCCTCCATATATTTACGCATTTTACCGCTACACATGGAATTCCACTCGCCTCTATCTAACTCAAGTTTAGCAGTTTCAATAGCCGGACAATGTTAAGCATTGCCATTACACCACTGACTTACTAGACCGCCTACGCACCCTTTACGCCCAATAATTCCGGATAACACTTGCCCCTTATGTCTTACCGCGGCTGCTGGCACATAATTAGCCGGGGCTTATTCATCAAGTACCGGCAAACAAATGGTTCACCACTTGCCTTTCTTCCTTGATAAAAGAACTTTACATACCAAAGTACTTCGTCATTCACGCGGCGTTGCTCGGTCAGAGTTTCCTCCATTGCCGAAAATTCCCTACTGCTGCCTCCCGTAGGAGTTTGGGCCGTGTCTCAGTCCCAATGTGGCTGTTCGACCTCTCAGTCCAGCTACACATCATCGTCTTGGTAGGCCATTACCCTACCAACTAACTAATATGGCGCAAGCCCGTCCTAAAGTATACCTATTACTAGGTCTTTTAAAAGGTACAAGATGCCTCATATCTTCCTATCCAGTCTTAGCCACTGTTTCCAATGGTTATCCTCGTCTTTAGGGTAGGTTGCTTACGTGTTACTCACCCGTTCGCCACTAAAACCCGAAGGTTTTCGTTCGACTTGCATGTATTAGGCACGCCGCCAGCGTTCATCCTGAGCCAGGATCAAACTCTTCGTAATAAATCATTTAAATAAATAATATTTATTTAAATATCGTTTAATATTTAATAATTTTTATAATATATAGAATATTATAATAAATAATAAAATATCATCTTCAGTTTTCAAAGAAGTAG
>NZ_JAOSIQ010000003.1:0-6221 GCF_030586845.1 Candidatus Phytoplasma bonamiae
GAACGCCATTAATGTGTTATAAAAGTTATTCATTCCCTGCTGGATTTCTCTTTTTAAGGAGTAGCTGTTTGATGAACAATATTGAATTCTATTCAATGTTCGTGAAAGTTTAGTTTCTGATGAAACCGTTGTTGATATGATATATCAACTCCTTCCTTGATGCCATTGAATAAATAATAAATTACTTTCTTCTTTCGCCCTATAAGAGTCATTAACTCTCTTCTCGGTAAGACGATTAACTAAATTATTCCAAATCTAGTTTTACCCTTACGACTACTAAAAAGATTCTTTATCCTTGACCATCCGGACTTTTATTTCCGGATTAGTAAACTTAATTACTTAGTTTTAGGATTCTCCAAGTTACACTAAATTTCTACCTTAATCCTTTAGGGGAAGTATCCTCTTTAGGAGGCTGATTCCAGGTTTCTTTCTCAGATAAACTACTCAGTACTTGAAGTATATACTAGTAGACTCTGGACTGTCCGTTTAAGCAACTTCCGGAACAGGTTTAATATTACATCCATTTCCCTTCTTAGGCCATCTCAGGCTTCTCCATGGAATTATTTGGTGGCGGAGTCATCTTGACTAATTTGCTTTCGTCGCAACCCACTTTTATGGTCTGCTTTAATCTAACTTACTTTCGTTTGTCAGACCAACCATATCCTTTCAGGGTTTATCATCCCTGGCTATTGGTTAAATAGCGCGAAATTTAGGCCTCTTTGGCGCCCCTTCAATTTTTGTAAATTTTCTTGGTTCTTCTGACCAAAATGATTCTAAAAACACAAATAACAACTCTTTCTTCTATATAAAAAATCTTTTTACTTTCTTCTAAAAAATAATCCTTTAATAATTTAAATTATTATTTGAAAATATCTAAAATGAAATACAAAAATTATTTCTAAAAAAATAATCATAAATAAACATACAAAACATATATAGTTTTTAAGAATAAAAACATTAAAATAAAAAAATTTAATACTTCAAATTTACTTAAAATAAATCGCTTTTTATTTTTTATATTTATTTAAATTTTATTTCAAAAATTTATAAATTTTTCATTCACTTTATATTACAAATTAATTCTACTAAATCACCATTTTTTAAATGAAATGCTGAAGCATCATCCGTATCTATATGCAATTCTAAACTAAAATCCTTATTTACACGACACAAAACATTGTGCAAAATACCAGATTTAATACCATCTATTCGAATACTCACTATTTGTTGATCTGTTAAACCTAAATCTTTAGATTCTTCATCGGATAAATGTATATGTCTATCAGCAATAATAACTCCTTCTTTAATAAATAATTTTCCGCAAGGACCAATTAAAGTAGCACTAGCAGAACCTTTAATGTCTCCTGAACTCCTAACAGGAGCACCAAATTGATTTCTAATATTATCACTATTACTAATTTCAACTTGCGTAAATCTTCTTAAAGGACCTAAGATACGAACATTTTTAAGAATTTGATTGTTAGAACTAATAACATCTATTTTTTCGTTAGCAGCAAATTGGCCTTTTTGTGTCAAATCTTTAAACCAAGTTAATTGGTAATTTTTTCCGAATAAAATTTCTAAAGCTTCTAAAGACAAATGAGCATGTCTACCGGAAACTCCCACAGGTATCATTTTTTTTTTTAACATAATTCCATTCCTTCTATTTTTTTAAAATTTAGTCTAAAATAATAAATTTAATAGGATTTCTTTTATTCAAAAAACAATTTTATTATTTATATTATTTATAAATCAATAAATACATTTTTTAATATTTATCAAAAAATAAATAAAATTTCCCCTTAAAATCCATTGACTAACATACATTATAATACTTTTTATAAATGGTAGCAATATAAAAAAAGTAGTCTTCAAGAATCATTTAAACAAGTAAAATGTTATAATTAAATAATAAAATTGAAAAAATTATTTTGACAATAAATTTTTTAGTAAGGTGAAAAAAATATATGAAAGTTGGAATTATAGGATTACCTAATGTAGGTAAATCAAGTTTATTTAACGCATTAACAGGATTAAATATTTTAGAAGCGAATTATCCTTTTGCAACTATCCAGCCTAATATAGCTATGATAGAAGTTCCCGATGAACGTTTAAAATATATTGCAAATTTTTTTAAATCTCAACAAGTTATTAAAACCCAAATACAATTCGTAGACATTGCTGGTTTAGTTCCAGGAGCTTCCAAAGGAGAAGGACTAGGGAATCAATTTTTAAATCATATTCGCAATGTCGATATTATTTGTCACGTCGTTAAATGTTTTGATGATCCAAAAATAATCCATATTCATGAAAAAATTAATCCTGTTTTAGAAAGTCAAATGATCGAAACAGAACTAATTTTAGCTGATTTAGAACAAATAGAACAACGTTTAACTAAAATAAATTATTCCAAAAAAAAAATACAACAAGAAACACAATTAGAAATGCAACTTTTGCAAAAAATTAAACAAAATTTAATCAAAAATATTACCACTAACGAATTAAATTTAAAAGAAGAAGAAATTCAAATAATAAAAAATTTCAATTTATTAACTCTTAAACCAATGATTTATATAGGTAATTTACCAGAAAACCAAAATAATTGGGATAAAAATATTTTTTTTCAACAAATGAATCAGTTTAGTTTAAAAACTAATAGAACATTTATTCCTATTTGTATTCTGGAAGCTAAAAAAAATTATTCTTCTGCCTCGATTGATAAAAATACATTAAATATTAATCAAACACAAACATTATTTTCATCTAAATATGCTTTAGAAAAGCTAATTAAAAATAGTTATCAACTTTTAAATTTACAAACGTATTTTACTGCTGGACCTAAAGAAACAAGAAGCTGGTCTTTCATCAAAGGCTCCACAGCTCCTCAATGCGCTAAATCAATACATACAGATTTTCAACGCGGTTTTATTCGAGCAGAAGTTATTAATTATAACGAAATCATTAAATATAATAATATTAGTCAAATAAGAGAAAAAGGAAAATTACGTTCAGAAGGTAAAAATTATATAGTTCAAGATGGTGATATTATAAATTTTAAATTTCGCGTCTAAAAAATATATAAAACTCACAATTATTTTATTTAGTTATGAATCTTTAACCTAATTACTACTATAAAAGGAAAATATATATATAAAAATGAATCAAAAAGATAAACATTATACTAATACGTTATCCATGCCCAAAACTGATTTTCCTATGAGAGGAAATTTACCACAAAAAGAACTTGAAATAGAAAAATATTGGCATCAAATAGATCTATATCAAAAAAATTTAAAAAAAAATCAAAAAAATCCCACATTTATCCTGCATGATGGCCCTCCTTATGCTAACGGTGATATACATATAGGTCATGCTTTAAATAAAATTTTAAAAGATTTCATATTAAGATTTAAAACCATGCAAGGACATAATGCACCTTATATACCAGGATGGGATACACATGGATTGCCAATTGAAATTGCAGTTTTAAAAAAAAATTATCAAAATAAAAATTTAACAACAAACCTTTTTAATGAAGAATGTAAAAAATTTGCTTTTGATTTTATCCAAAAACAAAAAGAAAATTTTAAAAGATTAGGTATTTTAGGAGATTGGGATAATCCTTATTTAACTTGCGATAATAAATATATAGCAAACCAAATTAGAATTTTTGCAAAAATGTTAGAAAAAAAATTAATTTTTAAACAATTAAAACCTGTTTATTGGTCTACTTATTTAAACTCTTCTTTAGCTGAATCAGAAATAGAATATCATAAACATCAAACTTGGTCTATTTTTGCAACCTTTAAAATAATAAATAATGAATATAAAGATTTTGAGCAAAACGTCCAATTTATAGTTTGGACTACTAATCCTTGGACTTTATCTTCTAATGAAGCGATTTGTGTCAACCCAAAATCTCAATATTATTTAATTAATGTTAATAAAAATCAAAAATATATTATAGGAGCTAAAGTTTTAAAAAAATTGCAAATTAAATTCAATTGGCACAAAATTGAAATTATCAAAGTTTTAACAGGTCAACAGTTAGAAAATTTACAATATGAAAACACTTTGTTTAATAAAACTAAAAAAATTATTTTAGGCGAATTTGTTTCCGATCAAGAAGGTACAGGTTTAGTTAGTATCTCTCCAGGCCATGGGCAAGAAGATTTTTTAATAGGACAAAAATATAATTTAGAAATAAGTTTAAGTATTGATAAAAAAGGTAATATGACAGAATTATCTCCTCAATATCAAGGAATTTTTTTTCAAACAGCCAATGATTTGATTATAGAAGATTTAAAAAAATTGGGACTTTTAATTAAAGCAGAATTGATAGAACATTTATATCCTCATGATAATCGCATTAATAAACCTATTGTTTTTTTAGCTTTATCACAATGGTTTATAGATATTCAAAGTATAAAAAAAGAATTATTAAAAGAAATTAAAAACATTAAATGGTTTCCTCTTTGGGGAGAACAAAAAATGTATAATATGATAATAAACCGAGAAGACTGGAATATAAGTAGACAAAGAAAATGGGGAGTACCTATTCCTATATTATATGACGAAAATCAAAAACCCATTTTGGATATCCAAATAATTAAACATTTTGCCGATTTATTTGAAAAATATGGTAAAAGTATTTGGCATGAATGGGAAATTTCAAAATTATTACCCGAACAATATATTAAAAAAAATAATAAATATCATTTATTTACTAAAGATACTAATATTCTAGATGTTTGGTTTGATTCTGGTACTTCATACAACGTTATACAAAATATTTCTTCAAATTTTTTTCCAACTGATTTATATTTAGAAGGTTCGGATCAATATAGAGGATGGTTTAATTCATCTTTAATTACTTCCGTAGCTGCATTTAATAAAGCAGCTTATCGAACGATTATTACTCACGGTTTCGTTCTTGATGGTCAAGGACAAAAAATGAGCAAATCAAAAAAAAATATTATAGAACCGCAATCCATAATAAAACAAAGCGGAGCTGATATATTAAGATTATGGGTAGCTAGTACCAATTATAAAAACGATGTTAGAATAGATCATTCTATTTTAAAACAAATAGAAGAAAAATATCGTAAAATACGAAATACTTTACGATTTATGTTAGGTAATTTATACGATTTTAATATACAAACAAATTATATATCTTTTCAAAAAAGAACTTCTTTGCATAAATTAATAATTCTCGAATTTAAACAAATAATTAAACAAATTATTAAAGCATACGAAACTTATAATTTTGAAAAAATTATAAGTTTAATATATCCATTTATAACCACTAAAATAAGTGCTTTTTATTTAGATTTTGCCAAAGATATTTTGTATATTGAAATGCCTAATTGTAAAGACAGAAGAACTATTCAATCCAATATATACGATTTACTATTAGATTTACTAATTATTTTGACACCAATTATACCTCATACAACTTCAGAAGCATATAATTATTTAAATGTTAACCAAAAATTCAAAAAAGAAGATGTTTATTTAGAAAACATGCCTGAAATAACACAAATTGATAACTTCATAGATGCATTTAAACAAGAAGATACTAATTCAGAAGAACAAAAAGCTTATCAAAAATTTTTAGAACTAAGAGGTATAATACTAAAAAAATTAGAAGAAGCCAGAAAAAATCAAATTATTAATAAATCTTTAGAAGCTAAAATAATTTTAGAATTAACAACAGAATATTTAAACGCAATAACAAAATTAAAAATAAATAATTGTTTACATCAATTATTTATTGTATCAGAAATTCAAATTATAGAATCATTTCAAATTAAAATTAAAATCATTAAATCTATAGGAAAAACCTGTCCTCGCTGTTGGAATGTAATAAAAAATTATAATACCCATAACGAATTATGTAATCGCTGTAATTTAGTAGTAAAAAATTTAATAAAAAATAATTCACAATTACATAAACAAATAGAAAATTAAAGATGAGGAGTAAAAATAAATTTTACTCCTCTTTTATTAAAAGAATTTTTTTTATAATTAATTTACACCTTTTACAACCGGAACAATAACAAAATTAGGTAAAAATTGTTTTAATTTATTAGAATTTATCACTTTATTAAAAATAAGTTTCCCATATTTCTGATTCAAATTATTAATTTTTTGTTCTATTCTATTAAGATCATTATTAATTTGAGTTTCAGATACATCAGAATTCGCAATAAAATGAA
>NZ_JAOSIQ010000003.1:6316-36346 GCF_030586845.1 Candidatus Phytoplasma bonamiae
ATGAAATTTTAACTGAGATAATTCTTGTAATAATTGTTGTTGTTCAGCTTCTAAAGAAACAGGATGATAATCTTTATTATTTAAAATACCTATTAATCGATCTAATTCTTTAACATATTTTTCACGAAAAGAAGAATAAATGAGTTTCCCATATTTCTGATTCAAATTATTAATTTTTTGTTCTATTCTATTAAGATCATTATTAATTTGAGTTTCAGATACATCAGAATTCGCAATAAAATGAAATTTTAACTGAGATAATTCTTGTAATAATTGTTGTTGTTCAGCTTCTAAAGAAACAGGATGATAATCTTTATTATTTAAAATACCTATTAATCGATCTAATTCTTTAACATATTTTTCACGAAAATACAAAATATTTTCATCAGAATAATTATTCGGTAATGCTGTTAATTGATGTAATTTTTCTTTAGAAAAATTTGGTAAACCCATAATTTTCGATAACGGAGCAAAATCAAATTTTTTAATAAAAAGCAAAAGAATTAATAAAAGAATAAAAAATATTAAAATAACAAAAGAAGTAAAAAAAATTCCTCTAGGCGGAGATATTTTATTTTGAAAATCATTACTAGAATAAGAATAAGATGAATTGTAATAAGAATTAGGAGAAAATTTATTAAAAAACTTTAATTTCGGTAATAAACGCAAAATGTTAATCATTAAACTGATAACCCAAATAATTAAGTAAAATACAACAAAAATAATTAACCAAAAAATTACATTAACAAAATAATGATAATAATTTTTAATAAAATTAAAAATATTACTCAAATAAAATATGGCATTTTGCAAATTCACAACACAAACTCCTTTTTTTACAAAAAATATTTAAAAAATTTACACAAACTTTAAATTCAAAAAGAAATTTTCTTTTTAGAATCTAATAGAATTTAAAATACCATTTGTTACTGTTTCATATAAAAAAAATATAAATTTTGATTATTTAAGAACTTATATAAAAAAGAAAAAATCCATTTTTTAATACTACATAAAAAATCACCTCCTTTAAAAAAAGCAAATAAAATTAAATCAAAAGATAAATTAAATGTGTTAAATATAATGAATTTTATTAATAATGTTTTATTGACATTGTTTTTCTTATTTGTTAGAATGAAACTCAGAGTATATCATCATTTCAATTTGATTAAAAATTTAACTCGGTTATATAAATGCAAATATTAAATATTTTATTAGAAGTTTTACTTTTTTATTATCTAAATAGTAAAATTTCTATTAAAATTTAATTTGATAAAATTAATTATTTTTTGATTTAAAAAACTATAATCCGAAAATATATTAAAGTTAAATTTTTTACTAAAATTAACCAAAAATTGATAAAAAGGAGCGAAAAAACCAAAAAAAATGAAAGAATATGAATTAATGTACATTATAAAACCAAATATAAGCCTAGAAAAAGCGCAAGAAATAGTAGAAAATTTAAAAAAAAATTTTCTCAAAAATAAAGACATTAATTATTTCGAAGAAATTACTCCAACTTCTATAGAATTAAAAGAATTAGCTTATCCAATTAAAAAATTTAAACAAGGTTATTATGTGCAATCAACAATCAAAGCAGATAATACATTTGTAGAAAAATTTAATAAATTAATAAAAATAACCGAAGAAATAATTCGTTTTCTGATTATCAAAAAATCAAGATAATATATCGATAGGAGAAAATAATGATAAATAGGGTATTTTTAATAGGAAGAATCACTAAAGATCCTGAAATAAGATTTACAAAAGAAACTAACATACCTTATGTTGTTTTTAATTTAATCGTGGATAGAGAATACACAAATCAAGAAGGCAAAAAAGAATCAGATATAATTCGTTGTATTGTTTGGGACAAACAAGCGGAAAATTTAACCAAATACATTACTAAAGGTAGTTTATTAGCTGTAGAAGGTAAAGTTAGAACAGAAATATACGAAGATCCCAATAATAACCAAAAAAACATTTTCGATATCAAAATCGTGTGTAAAAATATTAAATTTTTAGAAAGCAAAGGATATTCAGATTATAAAAAAAATAAACAAAAAAATGAATATTCCGATAATTTGAATATTGAACAAACATTATTAAATAATAGAGATGTCAAAAACCATAATCAAAATTTCAATAATAAAGAAGATGATGATGATTCCCTTTTTTAATATTTAATTTTAAGAAATAATAAATACTAATTGTAACCAAAAGGAATGTAAATAAAATTAATATGCAAATAATTAGAAAAAAATATTTTAAAAAACGCCGTAAAGTTTGTTTTTTTACGCAAAATAAATTCACTAATATAGATTTTAAAAATATAGAAATCCTCAAAAAATTTATAACTAGTGAAGGTAAAATTTTACCATCAAGAATAACTGGAGTGTGCGCTAAATGGCAAAGAAAATTAGCAATAGCTATAAAAAGAGCGCGTCACATGGCCTTAATACCTTTTGTTGAAAAGTAAACATTTTATAAATAATAAACAAGTTATTTTAAAAACTTGTTTTGTTTTTTTATATAACACAATTATCTTTATTGTTAACCCGTTTTTTTAGAAAAGAGAGTTTAATTATTAATTATGTTAACATTAAGAAAAAAAAATCTTAATTATAAAAAATTTTTTTTATTTATAATTTTGATTGGTACATTTTTATATATGACCTTCCTTGATTATGATAACATCAAATTATTAATTCATAACCCAAACAAAGAAATTCAAGAAGTAAAAAAAATCATTATTAAATTATTTTTTAGCATTTTAGGAAAATTAGTTATTTTTTTTATCTTTTTAAGCATTTATATGCATTTTCGAAGAAGTTTACAAATTAAAAAATTACAAAAAAGATTATCTTTGTGGTCCAAATTATCTTATTACATAGATAAAATAGGTGAAGAAGTTTTTAATGAATTAACTATAGGGATTATAGTAATAAATACTACAAATAATACTATTGAATGGATAAATACTTACGCTAATAAAATCTTTAATAATCCCAATATTAATACATCTTTACATTTAATAAATAACAAAATGGCCGAATTATTAAATACCCAAGATAAAGAAAAACAAATAGTTTTAAATATAGGAGCTAAATATTTCGATTGTCTATATAAAAAAGAATTTAATGTTTTTTATTTATTTGACGCAACACAAAGAGAAAAAGTACAAGCTCTTTACCATCAATCTACACCTGCTTTAATATTTTTATCATTTGATAATTTAGAAAATTCGTTAAAAAATTTAGATTTTTCTGAACAATCACAAATAAAAGTAGAATATTTAAGTGCTATTTCCGATTTTTTCGAAATTTATGAAAGTTATTTGAAGCAATTATCAGATGATAAATTTTTACTTTTATTAAAAAGAGAACAATTAGAAAATATGATATTAGAAAAATTTTCAATTTTAAAAAATATCAGAAATATTTCTGAAAAATATAAATTAAATATCACTTTATCTATGGGAATTGCTTGTTATAACTTACCTTTTAACCAATTAGCTTATTATTCTCAAAGCGCATTAGAATTAGCTCAAAAAAGAGGCGGAGATCAAGTAGTTATTAATATTGAAAATCAAAAAATTCAATATTTTGGAGCAACTAAAGCTTCTTTAAACACAAATTCAAAAATAATCTCTAGAGTTAATTCGGAAATAATTAAAGATTTAATTCAAAAACATCATAATTGTTTTTTTATGAGTCATAAAAATCCAGATTTAGATGCTTTTGGATCTATGATTGCTATTTGTGAAATAGCATATGCATTAAATAAAGATCAAGATCACTACATTATTGTGGATACAAATTTAATGGAAAAAAATTTCAAAAACATTTATAAAACTTTAAGTAAAGAAAATCCAAAACTTTTTAAAAGTATTATTGATGTTCAAAAAGCGAGTAAAATAATAAATAAAAATTCTTTAATCATTATTGTAGACAATCAATATTTAGAAATCTTAGATAATAAAGAGCTATTAGCTTTAACCGATAATATAATCATTATTGATCACCATCGTTCTTCAGAAAAAATTATTCCAAATAAATTTGCCTATATAGATGCCTCTGCTTCATCAACCGTAGAAATGATAATGGAGTTAATATATTTTTTAAATCATCCAATTTATATTTCTCCTTTAGAAGCTACTATTATGTATGGAGGTATGATTATTGATACAAATTATTTTACTTTTAGAACAAGCGCAAGAACTTTAGAAGTAGCATCACGTTTAATTAATATGGGGGCTGAAAGTCACAAAATTAAATTATGGTTAAGACAGGATTTCAATCAAATTTTAGAAATGAATCAATTGTTGTCTCGTATGGAAATTTACATGAAAAAATTCGCCATTATTACAAGTAATAAACCTATTAATGATCGTTCTTTTTTAGCTAAAGTAGCAGAAAATTCTTTAAATGTACAAAATATTGAAGCAGCTTTTGCAATAGGAGAATTATCATCCACTAATCAAATAGGTATTAGCGCTAGATCTTGTAATGATAATATTAATGTGCAAATTGTTATGGAACAAATGAATGGGGGAGGGCATATCAATAGCGCAGCTGCCCAAATTAAAAATACTAATATCAAAGACGTTGTATTAGAATTAAAAAAAATTTTAAAAAACGAATATCAAGAAGGGAATGAAAATATGAAAATTATTTTATTAGAAGATTTAGATGATAAAGGCAAAAAAGAAGAAATTATTCAAGTTAATGCTGGTTTTGGTAATTTTTTAATTAGAACAAAAAAAGCTCTTTTAGCGAATCCTCAAAATATTAAACAACTAGAACAAAATAAAAAAATTCAAGAAGAAAAAGAACAACAAAAAATTCTATTAATGACTAAACTAAAAGAAGAAATAGAAGATAAACAAATTACTCTTCAAATAAAAATAGGTCCAAATGGAGAAATGCACGGAAAAATAACTCCTAAAAATATTATAGATGAACTTTACAAAAGTTATAATATTTTGTTAGATAAACCTAAAATAATTTTAGATAATGAAATAAATGCTTTGGGAATTTATAAAGCTAATATTATTTTAAAAGATAACATTATAGCCACTTTAACAATTAATGTAAAAGCTAAAAAATCATGAATGAAAACATAAAATTACCTTATTACGCAGAAGCGGAAAAATCCATTTTAGGAATTATTTTTTTAGAACCAAAACAAATTATTAATGTATTGGGACGTTTAGAAGTTAGCGATTTTTTTAATCTCAATAACCAAAAAATTTTCCAAGCAATTCAGGAATTATTTGAAACATCAAAATCTATCGATTATTATTCGGTATACACATTATTGCAAAATAAAAATATTCGTATAGACGGTGGACAAAACTATTTAATCCAATTAGGAGAAATAATTCCGTCTATTTATCATTTAGATACATACATTAATTTAGTTAATGAAGCAGCTATAAAAAGAAATATTATCCAAACTGCTTCTTCTATTGTTCACGAAGGGTTAAACAACCCTGACATTGAACCGCAAATTTTTTTAAATTTAGCAGAAGAAAAAATTTTTCAAATTTCTAATAAAAGTAAAACTAATAATTTCGTTAAAATCAACAATTTAATAGAAAAAGTACAAGAAAATACTCTAAATAACTTACAAAATAAAAACATTATCGGCATAAGTACTGGTTACACCAATTTAGATGAAGTAACTTTAGGATTAAAAAAAGAAGAATTAATTATTATCGCTGCTAGACCTTCTATGGGTAAAAGCAGTTTTATGACTAATTTAGCGATTAAAATGGCTCAAAATAATAATTATCAAACCTATGTAGCTATTTTTAGTTTGGAAATGTCCAATGAACAATTAGTAACAAGAATATTAAGTTCTCAAAGTGAAATACCTCACAAAAATATCCAATTAGGATTATTAAATCAAACTCAAAAATCATTACTAAAATTAACAGCTGATAAGCTCAAAAAATTAAATATCTATTTTGATGATTCAGTAGCAGTAAATATTTTGGATATAAGAACACAATGTCGTAAATTAAAACATCAAAATAAATTAGATGTAGTAATTATTGATTATTTACAATTAATTCGAAAAAATAACCCAAATAATCGTCAATCTGGTTTTAATAATCGTCAAGAAGAAGTTTCTGATATTTCCAAAAGTTTAAAACAAATGGCTCGCGAATTAAAAATACCAGTTATAGCTTTATCTCAATTATCTAGGGAAGTAGAAAAAAGAGAAGATAAAAAACCTATTCTATCGGATTTAAGAGATTCAGGAAGTATTGAGCAAGATGCAGATATAGTTATGTTTTTGTACAGAAAAGGATACTATTCAAAAGAAAAATATAGCGAATATAACATTGATTTAGGGCATACAGAAATAATTATTGCTAAAAATCGCCAAGGTATAACAAGTACTAAATTTTTTAATTTTGATTCAAATTGTTTATTATTTAACGAAACTGACCACTTAATAGAATAAATTAAAATAGGATGATATAAAGATTTAGATGTTTAATAAATTAGAATTGATCAAAAAAAAATATTTAAAAAATCAAAAAAAAATATTAGAAAACCCAAAAAATCTTCAAAATATCGATTTATTAAAAGAAATAAATAAACTCCAAAAAATTGTTTTGATTTATGAAGAATATATTCAATTAGAAAAAGAATATAAAAAAATAAAACAAATATTATCTAAACAAAATTATCAAATTTGGGATAAAGAAATAATTAAGTTATTAGAAACAGAAAAAAATAATTTAAATAAAAAAATACAAAATAAAACTCATCAATTAGAAAAATTATTATCTCCAGAACAATATAACAAAGAAGATAAACAAAATGTAATTATAGAAATCAAAAAAGGTATCGGAGGACAAGAATCTAACTTATTTGTAGCAGATTTATTTAGAGCTTATAAAAAATATATAGAAGATAAAAAATGGAAATTAGAAATAATAAACCTATCATCTACTACTAAAGAAGGAATTTCATCTGTTGAATTTTTAATTAACGGGAAAAATGTTTTTTATTATCTTAAATATGAATCTGGAATACATCGGGTACAACGTATTCCAAAAACAGAAAATAAAGGGAGAATACACACTTCTACAGCTAAAATATTAGTGATCCCTAATGATGATAATCATCCTAAAATAGACATTAATTGGAACGATATTAGAGTAGATACTTTTAATGCTAGCGGACCTGGAGGGCAATCTGTTAATACAACGAAATCAGCAGTAAGATTAACGCATTTACCTACAGGTATTAGTACAGCATGTCAAACAGCTAAAAGCCAACACGAAAACAAAGAAAAAGCTTTTAAATTATTAATTAATAAAATTTATTATCAAAAACAATCTGAACAAAAACAAAAAAAAAATCAAATAAAAAAAGATTTAATAGGGAAAAGTGATAGAAGTGAAAAAATAAGAACTTATGACTATCCCAATAATAAAATAACAGATCATAGAATCAATTTATCAATATATAAATTAAATGATTTTATGGAAGGAAATATGGATTTAATTATAAAACCTTTAATAGATGAGTTTCAACAACAAAAATGGAAAGATAACTTTTAAATAATTTATGAAAAAATTAAATAATATAATTATTTTTCCCACAGATACTGTTTACGGAATGGGCGCACCTTGGCATGACAATCAAAGTTTAAATCAAATTTACCAATTAAAACAAAGAGCTCTCAACAAACCGATGGCTCTTTTATTTTATAATTTAGAACAGATAAAAAATATTATACAAATAGATAACCAAATAATAAAACTATCTAAAAAATTTTGGCCAGGACCTTTAACTTTAATAGTGAACACTAACAAACGATATTTCCGAATTACTAAAGAAAATAAAATTGGTATCAGAATGCCAAATCACCCTATAGCTCTTGAAATATTAAAAAAAGAAGGGCCTTTAAAAACTACTTCTGTAAACCAAAGTGGACAACCACCTTTAAATAATTTTAAAATTATTAAAAAACTTTACCAGTATAAAGTAAAAAAAATACTGCCCAATAACTATAATTCATCCAACATACCTTCTACAGTAATAGAAATAACTAATAATAATTTTAAAATATTAAGAGCAGGTTCTATCGATATAGAAGAATTCATTGCAATCTTTAGTGATCAAAAATAATAAATTTATATTATTTGTAATTTAAAAATCTTCTAAATTTTTATTATAAATGACTTGTTGAACAAAGAACTCTGAACATTCTGAAAATTTAATAATACCAATTTTTAATTTATAAAAAAATTTAAAATTTAACAAAAATAATTTATAAACAAAATCCATATTTAAATTATTAATTTCTTTTAAAAAAAACGAAGTTTTAGCAAAAGAAAATTTGCACCAAGAAGATATCGAAGAAACATTACTATTATTTAAAGAATAAAAATAAATTAGAATTAATTCTTGTAATGTTTTAATCATTTGAAAAAAAACAGCAAAAAAATTTTGAAATTTATTCGTTAAATAAACAAATAATAAATAACTTTCTAAAGTATTTTTAGTTACTAATAATTTAATTAAAGATAAAATATTTTTATCATCTGATTCGTAAAAAATTAATTCTTTAATTATTTTCAAATTATCAATTATTTTATCCTTGAAATAATAAGCTTTTATTTTGTTTATTTCTTGTTCTAATAAAAATAAATCACCTCGATAATGATTAATTAATTCTTTAGCCAAAATAGATTTTATATCCAAAGATATTTTAAAATTATCATCTTCAAATGATGTTAAAATATAATTGTATAAATCTCGGGAATTATTAATTGCAAAAATTTCTTCCACATGCATAAAAGATTTTAATTTATTATATAAATATGAAAAATTAAAAATATTATATTCTAAACTAATGAATAAAATAATATTTTTTCGTGGTTTTTCAAGAAAATCAAACAAAAAAGAAAAATCTACTTTATTTTTCGATTCTAATAAAACAGAAATATTTTCTATAAAAATAATTTTTGTATTTAAAAAAGAATTAAAAGTATATAAATGCTTTTGAATGTCGGAAATAATTTTAGAATATTCAGCAACATTAAACTGAAATAACCAAAAAGAATAATTTTGTTCAAAAGCTAGAGAAATAATTTGTTGTTTTCTTTTTTCCAAAAAAAATAATTGTTTATAACATAATAAAGTATTAGACAACACTTATTAATTCACCTCTAATTAAAAAAATCAATCAGAATCAATAGCACGGGGATGACATTTTAAATAAATTTTTTTCAGATATTTTTGACTAATATGAGTATAAATTTGAGTAGTAGTTATATCTTCGTGACCTAAAATTTTTTGTAAAATTCTTAAATCCATGCCATTTTCTAATAAATGTGTAGCAAAAGAATGTCTTAAAGTATGAGGAGAACACGCAGATACTTTAGCTAATGAAATATTCTTTTTAAAAATTTTATAACAACCTTGTCTAGATAAGCGAAAACCTTGATAATTTAAAAAAACCCAATCATTCTTTTTATCTTGAGATTCTAACGAAGGTCTAATTTTTTTCAAATAATAATGAAATAATTTTGCAACGTGTTTAGTTATTGGTACTAACCTTTCTTTATCGCCTTTACCGATAATAAAAATCTGAAACTTTTCCAAATATAAAGATGACAAAGTTAAATTTAAAATTTCAGATATTCTTAGTCCCGAACTATACATTAATTCAAACATCAATTTATCACGAAAACTTATAACAAGAGAATTATTATTTTTTATTTTATTTAAAAAAATAATAATTTCTTCAGAAGATAATACAATTGGTAATTTTCTAGTAATTTTAGGTATTTTCCAATTTTCAACAATATTTTTATTTATACATTTTTCCAAAAACCAGAAAAAATGTATTTTTTTAATAACAATAATCTTACGCGCTACTGTTCTGCTACTTAAATCATTATTTTTAGAAATATAATTAAGAAAATCAGAAACATTATTTTTTTTTATTTTGTTAGGATTATTTAATTTCAAAATATGAAATAAAAAATTTAAATATTGTTTGGCATCAGTTAAATAAGCTTCTATAGTATTGCGTGATAATAATAATTCTTGTAGTAAATAAATTTTAAATTTTTTCAAAGTATTTTCAATCATTATATTCACAACAAATTCCTTCTTAATTAAAAGATTATTAAATTAATTATTATTAATATCTCAAATAATTAAATACATAAAAAAAGTTGTTAAAGGTATCTTAACAAGATTAGTTAAAAAAATAGATTCCCAATAAAATTCTTTTGTTGTGGCATAAATTAAAAAAGTAGCAATAATAGAAATTAAATAATTAAAGATACAAGTAATCAAAGAAATATCCTTTTTTTTATAAATATATAAATATTTAGAAATGATATCTATTCCACCTGTAGAACCGCCAATTCTAATACAAATTCCACCAATAATACCAGTTATTAAAGAAACCATAAAAACCCGTAATAAATTACTAAACCAAAACTTCCCCTCATAATCGAAAAGACCAAAAACATTTTGCATTTTGTTCCAAACGAGACCATTGTTGCCATTAATTAAAATAGTTAAAATAGTTAAAAAAAGAAAAATAAAAATAGTATTGCAAAGAGTAGTAATATTAAATTTAATATCTAATTTAGGAAAAGAAATAAAAATTAACAAAATAAAATTAATTAAAAGATAAAAAAATGCTGCAAACATACCTACAAATGAAGAATTTTGTTGAAAAATAGCAAAATTACTTTTCAAAACTTTTGCAATAGCGTCACCAATGCCATGAACTCCTGTAACGTACAAATTTATTTTATAATTACCACTAACAAAAAGAATATCAGCTAAACAATAAAAAAAACATAAAAAAATATTGATTAAAATGAAATTAAAATTAATTTTTTTAATTTGAGAAAAAGTAGTGGCATTTTCTTCTTTTTTAATCACAAAAATAACCTTTTCTAACTAATTTATAATTTTTTACCAAAAAATCAAGCAATTAAATTAAAATCCAATTTTTTATAAAAAAATCAGAAAATAAATTTAGATATAGTTTATATGTGTAGATTATATCATAATATAACTTAAATCTAAAAGATTTTCTGTTTTAATATTTCTATTAGACATTTTTTTAAATGTTAAAAATATATAATTTATAAAATAATCAAAAAAATATTTTATATATATATTTTCTATTAAAAATTATTAAAAAGAATATTTAATTCCTAAAATTTCTCTGATTTTATTAACTTTTTGTTGAGATATAGTGTTAGCTTTAAAAGCTCCATTAGATAAAGTATTTTCCAAAATTACATCGTTAATAATATTTTTAAAATTATTTTGAATAATTTTAATTTTTTCTAAAATCAAAAATGCTAATTTTATTTTAAACTCTCTATAGGAATAATTAGAAAATAAAAATTCTGCTTGAGAAATTTCAATACCCTTCAAACCTGCATAAATCGTTAATAGATTAGAAATTCCAGGTTGTGTTTGAGGATCATAGTTTATTTTACCTATATTATCAGTTACCGCTTGCATCACTTTTGTTTGAATATTATTCAAATCTTCTAATAAAAAAATACAACCTTTATCTTGATCTTTATCTAAAAAACTACTTTTACTCATCTTTTTATCAGGATTAGTCAAAGAATTAATAGTATAACCTATGTTTAAAAATTCTGGAATTTTAAAAAAATTTCCATAAAAAGAATTAAAACGAATAGCTAGATCGCGAGTTAATTCTAAATGTTGTTTTTGATCTTTTCCGACTATAACTATATCAGCATCATAAAGTAAAATATCAGATGCCATTAAAATAGGATAAGTAAGAAGAGAAACTTTTACATTGGATGATTTTTTTTTATTTTTTTCTTTAAATTGAATCATTCTATTTAATTCGCCTAAATAAGTATTACATTCTAAAATATAACTTAAATATGTATGAGCAAAAATATCTGATTGAAGAAAAAAAGTAGTTTTAGATAATGATAAACCAGAAGATAATAAAATAGCTGTTATATTACGTATTACTTTTTTTAAATCGAATTCTTTAGAAAAAGTTGTTAAAGCATGTAAATCAGCAATAAAAAAATAAAATTCATATTGTTCGGGAAATTTTTTTTGCAACAATATCAAAGGTTGAATAATACCGAGCCAATTACCTAAAGTTAAATCTCCACTAGGTTTTATTCCGGTAATAATAATTTTTTTTTTTAAAAATTTATTATTCATAAATCAAAATCCTTTTTTAATTTAATTGATTTATTTTTAACTTTAAAAATAATATAAAAAAAAACAGCAAATAATATAAATAAAAAAAATTCTCTCAAAAAAACTGCTATTTTTCCGCTAAAATAATTAATTCCTAAAATAGGTTCTCCAAAAATTTTATTTTTATGAAGATTATAATCACATTGAATATTCGGATAAGGAAACCAGCATTTATCAAATGTGCAATTAACATCTAAAAAAGTTTTAAGAGGTTCTAATAAACATAAAAAATAAAAAAACAAATAAATTAAAGGGTGAATAAAAGACAAGAAAATTTCTTTATTTTTAATTTTAGATATTTGTAAATAAATAAAAATTATAAAAAAAGTTAAAGGAATAATAGTATGCTGAATAATACTCAAAAAATGACTGTCATAAATATTTTTAAAAAAGTTTTCATTAAAAAAAATATTTTTTTGAAAATAATTAAAAAACACATTAAAATCATTATATTGGGTCCAAATAGGAGCAAGTACCATATTATAAACAAAAAAAGTTAATAAAGCATTAACCAATGTTATTAAAACAAAAATTTTTTGTTTTTCTTTGTTTTTCATTCCAACCGAAAAGACATATGAAATAAATAAAATGGATAAAATCATTTGATTAGTAAAAAATCTATAATGATAAAATATTTTTTTAAAAATATTTTTTATGTTAAAAATATTAACTTTATAAAAAATAATGATAAATATATCAGAAAAAATAGTAAATATTAATAAAAATAAAAGTAATTTAAAAATAAATTTGTTTTTAATATTTAAAACATTAACAGAATCGTTTTTATATTTTATATTTATTAAATTTTTAATCATATAATTATTAACTATTTTTTTAATTTAAATTAAAAACCTTTCTATTTTTTTAAAAAAACATAAAAACTCAATTTGAAAAATTAATAAAATTTTTATATTTTATTTTATAATTTATTTTTCTTATTTTTATAAAATAAAAAAAATGTGTTAATAATTTTCAAAATATTGCTTTTTTAAAATTATATAATTAAAAAAATATTTTTTAAATAATAAAATTAAAATATTCAAATATTTAATTAAAATTAAAATCTTAAAAAACTTGATAAAAAAATGTGAATAAGTTTTAAGTAAAAATTTAAAACAACTGTATTTTACATTTTTTTTAAATTATAAAAAAATTTTTTTTTGTGAATAAGTAATGTGAATAAGTGCTTTTAAGAATCGAATTTTAAGTTTTTTTACATATTTTTTGTTTTTTTAAATTCATTTTTTAAAAAATTTGTTGGTTTTTTATTTAAAATAGTAAAAATTTAAAATCAAAATGTGAATAAGTTTTGAATAAGTAGGGGGGATTTTCTAATAAAACTTGAATAAGTATCTTTAAAATGTGAATAAGTATCTTTAAAATGTGAATAAGTATCTTTAAAATGTGAATAAGTTTTATGTTTTAAATAAAAAAAACATGATTAATTCTAAATTTTTTAAATTCAAAGTGTTTTTAATACTTCGAATGCATTCAATAATAATAAAGAAATATTAATAGATAAATTTTATAAAAATTTATAAATTTTAAATGTTTAATAATAAACATATTATATAAATTTATACATTTAATATAAATTTATAAATATTTTTAAAATAATTCTATAAATATAAATATTAACAAAATATAGATATACAGTATATAAAAAATTATGAATATTAAAAATATTAAATCAAATCAATTACATTATCATCTTATTTTTTTTAAATTTAAATACTTTATAAGTTTTGTAAAAAGATATAAGGATTAAATATTATTTAAATTATTAACATTATTTTTAATTTTTTAATAAGCGGTTAAATAAAAAAATTTATAATAATTAAATATAAAAAAATATAAAAAGTTAGTTTTAATTTTAATTTTATTAATTGGTTTAAATTTCTAAAAAAATTTAAATTTTTATTTTAATTTATTTATTTTTTAAATCTAGATTTTTATTTTTTTAATAGTTTAAAAATTTATTTATGTTATATAATAGAGTTATTGAAAAAAATTATAATTAATTCGAATTATTTTGAATAATAAAGATAGGTGATTGTTTTGAAGATTGTTTATGATGGTTTAAAGCAAGGTAATGTTTATGATTTTGTAAAAAAATTAAATTATCCTAGTCAACATGTATCAGAATTTTTTGATAATAATGATAAAATTATTTTAGTAATTAAAACAGTTGGTTTCGGAGAATTATCTCAAGAAGCTAGAGATTTTTTGAAAAAATATTCTCATTTAGTTATAGGTTTAGCCTCTTCTGGTAATAAAAATTATGGTTTTAATTATGCTAGATCCGGAGATGTTGCTTCTCAAGAATTCGGTATTCCTTTGATTATGAAATTTGAAGGGAAGGGTTTTACAGAGGATGTTCGAAAATTAAATAAATGGATTGAAAATTATAATAAATCAGGGATTGATAATATAGGAGGAGTGAGTTTTAGTTTGGATTATAAATATAAAAATTCTTTTAATAATAAAAATAAATTTTTTGATAATAATAATTCAATTCCTCATTGGATAATTTTGAATAATCAAATTATAGATGAAGATGGTAATATTAAGGATCTTAATAAAGATTTAGAAGCTTTAGAAAGTTATTTATCTGAAGAAATTAAACCTAAATTAAAGAAGTTTGATAATTTATCTGATAAATTAAAATTTTTAATTGATAATGAATATTATGAAAAGGATTTTTTAAATCTTTATTCCTTTGATCAAATTAAAGAAATTTACAAAATAGCATATGATTATAATTTTCGTTTTAATTCTTTTATAAGTGCCTATAAATTTTATAAAGATTATTCTTTAAAAACTAGAGATAAAAAGAATTATTTAGAAACTTATGAAGATCGTTTAGTTATTAATTCTTTATATCATGCTTCTGGGGATTTTGAATTAGCTAAGAAATTAGTTAATAGTTTAATTAGACAAAATTTTACTCCAGCTACCCCTACTTTATTAAATAGCGGACTTAAAAAAAGAGGAGAATTTGTTTCTTGTTTTCTTTTAGAGGCCGGAGATTCTTTAAATGATATATCTCGTATTATAGAATTTACTATGCAATTGTCTAAAATAGGCGGAGGAGTTTCGATAAATTTATCTAATTTAAGAGCTAAAGGAGAATCTATCAAAGGGATCGCTAATGCATGTAAGGGTGTGATTGGTGTAGCTAAAATTTTAGACTATGTTTCTCGTTATGCTGATCAAATGGGACATAGATTAGGAGCAGTTGCTATTTATTTGAGTGCTCATCATGCTGATATTTTAGATTTTTTAAATTCTAAAAAATTGAATGCAGATGATGATATCAGATTAAAAACTCTGTCTTTAGGTGTTGTAGTATCTGATAAAATGATTTCGTTAGCTAAAGAAAATAAAATGATGGCTTTGTTTTATCCTCATAGTATTTATAAAAAATATAAAGTTAATTTTGCAGATGTTAGTGTTGAAATGAATAAATGGTATGATATTTTGGTTAATGATTCTGATATTGATAAAAAATTTATAAATCCTAGACATTTATTAGAAACAATTGCTCAATTACAAGGTGAATCTGGTTATCCATATATCATGTTTTGCGATAATGCTAATAAACAAAGCACTTCTAGCCAAAAAATTAAATTTTCAAATTTATGTACAGAAATATTACAACCTTCTTTAACTTCTCATTATGCTCCTTATGATCAAAGAGATAAAGATATGATTGGTATGGATATTTCTTGTAATTTATCTTCTGGTCATATGGGTAATATGATTAAAAATAAAAGCATTAAAGAAACTGTTTTTTTAGCTATGGAATTGATGAATTCAGTTTCTTTAAAAAGTAATATTCATTATGTTCCGGGAGTATGTAAAGCTAATAAATTAAATAGAAGTGTTGGTTTCGGAATGATGGGTCATCATAGTTTTTTAGTAGAAAATATGATAGAATTCGGTAGCGAAGAAAATTTAGAATTGATTGATGTTTTTTTTAATGCTGTTAATTATTATTCTCTGTTGCATTCTAATTTGAAAGCTAAAAAAACAGGTCAAAAATTTTTTAACTTTGAAAAATCAACTTATGCTAGTGGCGAATATTTTAAAAATAGAAAAGCTATTATGCCTACAATTTCGAAAATCAAAAAGATTTTTAAAGATATCGAATTACCTACTAACGAAGATTGGGATGAACTACGTAAAAATGTTATGAAGTATGGTTTATGGAATTCACATAGATTAGCTATAGCTCCTAATGGTTCGATTGGATATGTTATGTCTACCACATCCTCTCTAACGCCTATCAAACAATTAGTTGAAGAAAGAACTTATGGAAATTCTAAAACTTATTTTCCAGCTCCTTATTTGTCTGATTTTTCTTTTATGTACCAAACTGCTTATCAAATTGATAAATTTAAACTAATAAATGTTATAGCGGTTGCACAAAAACATATAGATCAAGGGATTTCTTTCGAATTATGCATTAATTCTGATATGAATACTAGAGAACTACAAAAACTTTATTTATATGCTCATCATAAAGGAATAAAAACTCTTTATTATACTAGAACTCGAAAATTAAAATTATCCGAATGCGAAGCATGTTCTATTTAATTATTTTTTTTATATAAAAAAATATTCCATAAGGAGAAAATGATTATGTCATTGTCGGTAAGACAAGTTTTAGATAAAGTGGTAGAGGAATTGTCTTTAAGGTGTAGTCCAGAAGTTTTTAAAGCTAATTTTATTAATATGAAAAATCCTTATAAAATAGAAAAAAACACTATTTTTATTTTGGTTAGTAATTTTATTAAAACTAAAATTATTTTAATGAATTATTTAGATTTAATTAATGAAATTTCCAAAAAATATTCTGATAATGACATTTTTTTTAAATTTTTGTCTGACGAAGATTTGTTAACCAATTCTGATAAAAGTAATATTATAGACACTAATGATTCTTATAATTTAGATAAAAATAAATCTTTAAATATTGATTATTTTTGTGATCTGAAAGAATTTAACTTGAATTATAATGATAATTATTATACTGGTTTAGAATCTAAATATAATTTTGATAATTTTGTTATAGGGGAAAGTAATGATTTTACTTTTCGAATTGCTAAAAAAACCGCTAACGAAGAAATATTGTTAAGAGCTAATCCTTTATATATTTTTGGAGATGTTGGTTTGGGTAAAACTCATTTAATGCATGCTATAGGTAATTTTATGATTCAAAAAAATCCCAATAAAAAAATTTTGTATGTGAAAGCTGAAGGATTTATGGAAGAATTTACTTCTAAATTAAAACAAGATAAAATGGACGATTTTCATGTCAAATATCGAAATTTAGATGTTTTATTAATAGATGATATTCAAATGATGGAAAACGCTAAATATACGCAAATAGAGTTTTTTAAACTTTTTGATCATTTAAATTCTCAACGCAAACAAATAGTTATTACTAGTGACAAACCTGTGACTCAATTAAAAAAAATTATGGGTAGATTAACAAATCGTTTTCAATCGGGTTTAGTAGGTGATATTAAGAAACCTGATCAGCAACATTGTTTAAAGATTATTCAGAAAAAGTTATTATCGATGCCAAATAATTTAAGAAATAAATTGAATAAAGAAGTTTTATATTTTATTTCTTCTCATTTCGGCGATAATATTCGTGAATTAGAAGGAGTTTTAGTTCGTTTATTGAATTACACCCAAATTTATGGTTTCGAAATGAATTTAACTAATTCATTGATCGCTTTAGAACCTCTTTTAAAGAATAAAAATAATATTTCTCCGGAAGAAACTGATATTAGGAAAATTCAGAAAGTTGTTAGCCGATCTTTTAATATTAAAGTAAGTGATTTGAATGGTCATTCCAGAGATCCCCAATTTTCTTTGCCTCGCGATATAGCTATTTATTTAATTAAAAAGAGAAATAAAATTTCTAATGAAATGGTAGGATTTTTATTTAACAAAAGGCATTATTCGACTATTTCAAAATCTTATCAGAGAATTAAAAATAAAATTAAAGTAGATCAAAATTTAGAACAAAATATTCAGAAAATAATGTTAAAACTAAATAATGATAATCTGGATTTGGAGGGTTAATTCAAACAATTATGCATTTAGAAATTACAAAGGAAGTTTTATTGCATTATTTATTACAAATTTATAAAATACTTCCCCCTAAAACTCTTTTTCCTATTTTTCATTATATTAAAATTAAAACTTTAAATAATGTTTGTTATTTAGAAGCAATGGATTATAATAAAAATATTCAATTACAAATTAAAGATAATGATTTATCAATTAAAAAAAATGGCTCTTTGGTAATTATAGGTAAACATTTAGTGGATATTATTAAAAAAATTGATTCTTGTTCGTTAGAAATGACTCTTGTAGAAGATTATTTATTATTTATTAATTCTAAAAATTCTGAATATAAATTAAAAGTTATTGATTTGCAATTTTTTCCACCTGTTAGTTTCGATTTTGAATCTGATAAATTTTTAATTATTAAAAATGAATTTTTAAAAAAAATTATTAAAGAAGTTAATGTTGCTGCTTCTCGCGATAAACAACAAAAAACTCTTATGGGAGTTAATTTTATTTATGAAAATTCTATTTTAAGAGTTTTAGCTACGGATACGTTTCGAATTGCACAAAAAGAAATGCCATTAGATTTGGATTATTTCGATTTTAACATTACTGTTTCTTATAAAAATTTAGAAGAATTATATAAATTATTAGATTATCAAAAAGATGAGTTTGTTCGTATATCTATTAATAAACAAAAAATGATTTTACAATGTGATAGTTTATTGTTTCAAACTACCCTTTTAGAAGGTAAATATCCTGCGTGGCCTATCATCAAGGTTAGTTCTTTCCCTTTTTTTGTAAAAATAAATAGATTAGATTGTTTAAAAACTTTAGAAAGAGTTTCTTTAGTTTTAACTAAAGAAGAGAATGTTTTTTCTAATATTATTAGGTTGTACATTAGATTAGATAATGTTATAGAAATTTCAGCTAATAGTGATGAAATCGGTCAAGCTTCAGAACATTTAAAAGCTAATGAGGTTTTTGCTAAAGAAAATGTGGAAACTTTTTTAAATGTTCAACATTTAGAAGATATTTTAAAGGTATTTACTGTTAAAGAATTCAAAATTATTTTTGATGGTTTTGCAACATCTTTTGTTATTTGTAGCGAAGAAGATACTAATATATTGTATTTAGTTTTTCCTGTTATTGGCCGAAATTAATATATATTTAAATAAAATACGGCGGTTTATTAATATGATAGATTATCTAAAAAAAAGGGATATTACGATATATAATTTAATTTTAAAAGAGCAAAAAAGGCAACAAGATTGTTTAACATTAATTGCTTCTGAAAATTTTACATCTTCAGCTGTTTTAGCAGCTCAAGGAAGTGTATTAACTAATAAATATGCAGAAGGTTATCCTGATAAAAGATATTATAATGGTTGTAAATGTGTCGATGAAATTGAAAAAATAGCGATTTTAAGAGCTCAAAAATTATTTAATGTTAAATATGTGAATGTTCAACCCCATTCAGGAACTCAAGCAAATATGGCTGTTTTACAAGCTTTATTGAAGCCTAATGATGTTATTTTAGGTATGTCTTTAGATGCGGGAGGGCATTTAACTCATGGTTCTATTTTAAGTTTTTCTGGTATTTTTTTTCGTTCTTTTAGTTATAGCGTTTCTCCAGAAACAGAAATTCTTGATTATGAAAATATTCTCAAAATAGCTTGTCACGTAAAACCAAAATTAATTATAGCAGGTGCTTCTGCTTATTCCAGAAAAATTGATTTTGTAAAATTTCGTCAAATCGCTGATAAAGTTAATGCTTATTTAATGGCAGATATTGCTCATATAGCGGGATTAATAGTAAGCCAGTTACATCCTTGCCCTTTGCTTGCTAAAGCTGATGTAGTTACTTCTACTACTCATAAAACTCTCAGAGGTCCTAGAGGAGGAATTATTTTAACAAATAGTTTGGAGATAAGTAATAAAATCAATAAAGGAATTTTTCCCGGAATACAAGGAGGACCTTTTATGCATACTATTGCCGCTAAAGCTGTTTCTTTCAAAGAAGCTTTAAAAGATGATTTTATATCATATCAAAAACAAATTGTTAAAAATTCTCTGTGTTTAGCTGACCGTTTAATAAGTTTAGGTTATCGTGTAATTAGTGGTACTACAGAAAATCATTTATTAACAATCGATGTTACTTATAAAAATCCACAATTAAATGGCAAGATTGCAGCAGATGTTTTGCAAAAAATTAATATTATAGTGAATAAAAATTTTATTCCTTTTGACAAGAGGAAGGGTTTTTGTCCTTCGGGGATTCGACTAGGAACTGCCGCTATGACTACAAGAGGTTTTAAAGAAATAGAATTTATTAAGGTAGCTGATATGATAAATCGCGCTTTGATAAATTATCAAAATGATATTATTTTGAGGCAAATAAAAAAAGAAGTTTTAACCTTAATGGCTAAATATCCTCTTTTTTCATATTGTTAAATATTTTAAATATTAATATAATTTTTTATTAATTATTTTTAATTTAATTTTTAATTTAAATCTTGCTAATATGTTAAAATGTATTGGTATGTTTTTCTAAAATCTTAATTATAAATATTTTTGTATTTTTATTTATGATAAAAATATTAATTTATTTGCTTAGAAAGGATTGATTTATGAAAAAGACTATTCAACATCCTAATTTTTATGAAATTGAAGTTTCTTGTGCTACTTGTCATAAAAAACATAAAATCGGAACTACTGTAGAAAAAATAAAAATCGAAACTTGTTCTAATTGTCATTCTTTTTATACTAATTCGCAATCTTTCGTTACAGTTGCTGGTAGAATTGATAAATTTTATAAACGCTATGGTAAATCATCGGGCGCCAAAGAGGCCTAAATTTCATGCTATCTAACCAATAGCCAGGGCCGATAAACCCTGAAAGGATATGGTCGGTTTATCAGACGAAAGAATGATAGATTATAGCAGACCATAAAAGCGGGTTGCGACGAAAGCAAATTAGTCAAGAAGACACTGCCACCGAATAATTCCATGGAGAAGCCTGAAATGGCCTAAGAAGGAAATTGATGTAATATTAAACCTGTTCCGGAAGTTGCTGAAGCGGACAGTTCAGAGTCTATCGATATAAACCGTTAGTATTGGATAGTTTATCACTTAACCAACCTGGAATCAGCCTCCCAAACAAAGAGGTCACTTCCCCTAAAGAATTAAGGTAGAAATTTAGCGTAACTTGGAGAATCCTAAGACTAAGTAATTCAATTTACCAATCAGGAAATCAAAGCCCTGATAGTTAAGGATAAAGAATCTGTTTAGTAGTCGTAAGAATAAATCTAGTTTTGGAATAAGCTAGCTAATCGTCTTACCAAGAAGAGAGTTAACCACTCTTATAGGGCGAAAGCAGAAAGTAATTTATTGATGAATGATATTTTTGAATATTCAAAAAGAGTAAAAGGTCAAGAATAAACATTTAACTAGTGGTGACACGAAGTTAAACCCAGAATAGGGATAAATTATGGAAAGCGGTGTGCTGGGAAACTTGCTCGCACCGTTTGGACGGGGGCTGTTGGTAATAGTTGATAGAAAAACAAATCCTATCAATGAAACGCAAATAATTTATCTGTAGCTTAAAAAAATTAAACATTTAATTAATTGATATTTATCAATGAAGTGAGAGGTTGTCCTTTATAATGATGTTGGTAGATGAAGAGGGTTTTGTAGAGATTATTTGTGGTCCAATGTTTTCGGGAAAAACAACCGAATTAATTAAACGAATTAATTTTTTAAAATCTTTGAAATTACAATTTTTAGTTTTTAAACCGTTTATTGATAATCGTTATTCGTGTAAAAGCGAATTAATTAATCATAATTTAGAAACAGCTCCTGCTATTCTAATTCGCCAAAGCAAAGAAATTTTTAATTTTATGAAATCTGGAATTGATTTAATAATCATCGATGAAGCTCAATTTTTAGATTCTGATATTGAAACTATTGTTAATGATTTATCTTATAAAGGCATACGTATTATTGTAGCTGGTTTAGAATTAGATTTTCGCGGCAGACCCTTCGGTTCTATGCCATATTTATTATCTATCGCTGATAAAGTTACTAAATATAGATCTTATTGTTTTCTTTGTGGAAAAGAAGCGTCTCGAACCCAAAGAATTTATTCTAATTTGAAAAATAAAGTTTCAATCGAAAAAGAATCGATAATTTTAATAGGTGGAAAAGATTACCATGAACCTTGTTGTCGTAAATGTCATAAATTTTAAATTCTTTTTTTATAATAATTTTATTTTAAGTTTGAATTTTTTATGGAAAAAAAACATTTTTTGTTTATGAAAGAAGCTTTTAAGGAAGCTCAAAAAGCTTTTGAAAAAGGAGAAGTCCCTGTAGGAGCTGTTGCGGTTATAGATGATAAAATTGTAGCTAGAGCTCATAATAATACAGAAAATAGTCAATTATTTTTTAGTCATGCAGAATTTTTAGTTCTTATAGAAGTTAATCGTCAATTAAAAAATTATCGTATGAATATGGTAAGTATTTATGTGACTTTGGAACCCTGTATTATGTGTTTTGGAGCTTTAATTCAATCCCGAGTTAATAAAATTTATTATAGTGCTTTTAATATTAATTTTAATTTTTATCATAATTTTTTATACATTTACAATAATTTAAAATATCATGAAAAATTTGTTAAATTATTTATTTTTGAATCAGAAAGTCAGAATATTTTGAGAATGTTTTTTGCTAATTTAAGACATAAAAAATTTTATAATTGATTTTTTAATGTATAATAAATTAGTGGATAATTTTTTTAATTATATATTTAATAATTTTTTTAAAAATCATCATTCAATGTTAATTAAAATGAATTTGGTCAGATCTTAGTTGAAGCAGCCATAAATTTTTATTTCATGTGAATGGTGATTTTTAAGAAAATTTGTTATATAATTTATATACATAAAGATAATTTAGTTTTTAATAAAATAAATATAGGATAGGTTAAGGTTTTGGGTTTTAATTTTGGGAATAAAAGTAAATTTCAACTTTTGCCTTTAGTTTTTGATGCTGTAAAAGGTGATCCTTTTCATGAGGAGGATTATCAGTTAGATCAACAACAAGGTAAAATTCAATTTTATTATTTGAAACAAAATGAATATCAAGATAATTTTACTAAATTAAATCAGTATGTTGTTTGGACTTTAAAAGGTAATATTTATCGAGTTTTCATAGATAAATTTTATTATGAAAAATTTAGTATTTTATATCAACCTGAAATTAATATTTATTTTATTAAATATATTTTTTCTTCTTTAAACCTTTATAATTCTATGTTATTGAATAGATATTTTTATATGTTGTTCGGATTTTTATTTTATTTATTGAATGTTTTTGTATATTTTAAATTAAACTTTTTTTCAAGCAATCTAAAATTAATATTAGTTTTTATGTTTTTCCTATTATTATTAATTTGCTCGTTCTTTTTAATTAGATATCAAAATAATATTTTTTTAGATAAAAAAAAGAAATTATCAAAAGAATTTCAAAATAATATGGAAAATTTTTTAGGCAAAGAAGTCACTGAAAAAATTTTGTCAGAACACAAAGAATATTTAACTTTAATATCAAATAAAAAACAAAATGAATAAATTTACTATTTTGGAATTCAACTTGAAAGATGACAATTATTTCGGAAAGGCATTCTTAAAATGAAATATTATCAAAGTATTGTAGTTGGCGGAGGTCATGCCGGTGTAGAAGCTGCTTTAGCTTTAGCAAAGCAATCTCATAAAACTTTGTTAATTACTGGCAATTTACAACAAATAGCATCTCTTCCTTGTAATCCTTCTATAGGCGGCCCAGCTAAAGGTGTGGTTGTGAGAGAAATTGATGCTTTAGGCGGTATTATGGGAAAAGCTGCTGATATTTGTCAAATTCAAATGAAAATGTTAAATACTTCTAAAGGGCCAGCTGTAAGAAGTTTAAGAGCTCAAATAGATAAAATTAAATATCCCCAATTTATTTTGCAAACACTTAAAAAAACTTCTAATTTAACTTTGATAGAGGATTTGGTCGAAAATTTAATTATTCAAGAAAATGATTCATGTGTTAAAGGAGTTAAATTAATTAGCGGTAAGATTATTTATAGCGATATTGTTATATTAACTACAGGAACTTATTTAACAAGTAAAGTTTTAATAGGTTCTAAAATTATAAATTCAGGTCCTAATAAATCTCCTACCACTTATGGTATCAGCGAACAATTAAAAAAATTTGGAATGGAAGTTATTCGTTTAAAAACAGGAACTCCTCCTAGAGTTCATAAAGATACTATTGATTATAGTAAAACTATTGAACAAGCAGGTGATAAAGTTTTCCAAACCTTTAGTTCTCCTTCGGTTATTAATGATTTAGGTGTACAGAAATTATGTTTTTTGACTCATACTAATGATGATACTCATCAATTAATTCGTAAACATTTACATAAATCGGCGATGTATAGTGGTTATATTTATAGTTCTGGTCCTCGTTATTGTCCTTCTATAGAAGATAAAATAGTAAGATTTTGTGATAAAAACAGACATCAATTATTTATTGAACCTGAAAGTTTGTTGTCCGACGAAATGTATTTACAAGGGCTTTCTATGAGTATGCCTTGCGAAGTACAAGAGGAAATTTTAAAAACTATTCCAGCTTTTGCAAAAGCAAAAATTCTTAAATACGCTTATGCTATCGAATATGATGCTTTTAATCCAAATCAACTGTTTCATACTTTAGAAAGTAAAAAAATTAAAAATTTATTTTTAGCAGGCCAAATTAATGGTACTAGCGGTTATGAGGAAGCTGCCTGCCAAGGATTAATTGCAGGTATCAATTCAGCCTTAAAAATTCAAAATAAACCTCCTTTTATATTAAAACGTAATGAAGCTTATATTGGGGTTTTAATTGATGATTTAATTAATAAAGGGACTTATGAGCCTTATCGTTTATTAACTTCTAGAGCTGAATTTCGTTTATTATTGCGGCATGATAATGCGGATTTAAGATTAATGCCTTATGGTTTTAAATTTGGTTTAGTTGATGAGAAGACTTTTGATTGGTTAAAGAAAAAACAAATTCAAATTGATTCTTTAAAAGAGAGATTAAGTAATTTTTATTTAGATATAGATGATTTTCGTAAATTAAATATTAATTTTGGTTCTCGTCGTATGAGTTTATATCAATTATTAAAAAGATCTGATTTAAATGAAGATGTTTTATATAAATTGTTTTCACATCAATATTCTGTGGATATTCTAGAACAAGTAGGAATTCAAATTAAATATGAAGATTATATTTTAAAATCTGAAAAAGAAGTTAAAAAAAATTCTTATTTGGAAGAAAAAATAATACCTAGTAATATTGATTATCGAATTATTAATAATTTATCCCAAGAAGCGAAAGAAAAATTAACTAAAATCAAACCTTTTAATATAGCTCAAGCTTCTCGCATTTCCGGAGTTAATCCTGTTGATATTAATATTTTATTAATTTATTTACAAAAGTATAGTAATTCTCATGTATAAATTATTTCTACAAAAAAAATTCAAATTAAACCAATCACAAATGATGAAGTTTCACATATACACTAAATATTTATCCGAGTTCAATAATCAAATAAATTTAACTTCGATATTAGAGCCAGATTTGGTATATATTAAACATTTTTATGATTCTTTATTAGTTTCTTCTTTAGTTGATTTTGATCAAATTAATTCTTTATGTGATGTAGGTACGGGAGCAGGTTTTCCGGGAATTCCTTTAAAAATTGTATTTCCTCATTTAAATTTAATTTTGATTGAATCTTCTTATAAAAAAACTATTTTTTTAAAAAGTTTAGTTAAAAAATTATCTTTAAAAAATGTTTATATTTATAACCGGAAAATAGAAAAACATAATCTTCGATATGATTATCTTATAGCTAGAGCTTTAGGAAAATTAAATATTGTTTTAAAATTGGTTTATCCTTTGTTAAATAATCAAGGTAGTTTTATTGTAATGAAAGGCCCTAATTATAATAGAGAGTTTATAAATGATAATATTTTTGATAAATTTCGATTAAAAGATAAGCAAATAGTGAACTTACCCAATCAATTAGGTACTAGAGTGAATTTGTTATTTAGTAAATTGATATAATTTGGGTTTTTTAATTACGATCGACAAATTTATAATGTCTGATTATATTTATTGATTGTAATTAATAGTTTTTTCTTATTTATTTAAATTTAATTTTTTGATTGTTATCTTTTAGTTATATGCGAATGGCATTTTTTGATAATAATAATTTAATTTAAAATTTAAATATATATATATAGAAAGCGCTATTAGAGAAAATAATAATAATGAAATTCTATCAAAAAAAGTTTAATATTTTCGACTATTATATTGATAGTATTTTCAATAACTTAATTATTAATCAAATTAATTTAAATATTTTTAAATGTGATTTTGGAATAATTTTAGTAGTTCGCTCGGGTTATATCTAGTTAATTTTGATTATTTAATAAATTTTAATAAAAATTAAAATTTATTTTTATTTGTTTTTATTTAAGATTTATTTTTCGCAGTAATTTAATATTTTGTGGAATTTAGTTGATTTTTATTAATTATTTTATGTTATATATTCGTTTAAAAATAATTTAAGTAATTTTGATTTATTTCAAAAAACTATAATTAAGAAATCAGAATTTAGTTATTAAATTATTTATTATTTTTGATTCGAAAATAGAAAAAGGAATTAATATAGAATTTCATGAATAAGTTATGGGAAAATATTTCTTATATTTTAATGTCTTGTTTTATTACTGTTAGTGTTTTTTTGATAGGAATTATTATTTTTAATTATGATGAAATTAATGACTATAATAAACTTCATAATGATTCTCGAAGTATTCAAAAAAACCCGAATATTAAAAAATCTCATAAAACCGTATTACAAAATGACGATCCTTCATCCTATAATTATATACTTCAACAAGAAGATCCTTTATTATTAGAAAATGAAGAACCACGGAATCAAAATAACCAACAAGCAAATTCAGAAACTGCTATATCAAGTTTTTCAGCAGTCACTAGTCAAAAATTAAATTCAGATTCCTTAGAAAATGAAGAATCACGAAATCAAAATAACCAACAAGCAAATTCAGAAACTGCTATATCAAGTTTTTCAGCAGTCACTAGTCAAAAATTAAATTCAGATTCCTTAGAAAATGAAGAACCACGAAATCAAAATAACCAACAAGCAAATTCAGAAACTGCTATATCAAGTTTTTCAGCAGTCACTAGTCAAAAATTAAATTCAGATTCCTTAGAAAATGAAGAATCACGAAATGAAATTACTGCTTTCAGTAAAAGACACTTTTATAATCCGGAATTTGTAGAATGTATTCGAAAAGTTTTAAATTGTGAATTAGTTGAGTGGAGAAATATTAAAAATTTACATCCTGAAGATTTATTTTCGTTTTTTAAAGAAGAACCTAATAAATTTTTTAATGAATATCAAAGAAAAATGATTGTTAAAGATTATTTATCTGATTCTTATATTAGAAGATTATTAAAAGAATATATTCATCACGATTATATTAATTTTCAAGAATTATTTGCATTTGGATTTACTTGGTCACAATTAGCTTTTTATTTTGATTTTCAAAATGAAAATTTTTATCAATATATTGAAAAAATTTTAGAAGGTAAAAATTTTGTATTGAGAACATCAGTTTCAAATCCTTTACAAAGTCATGATTTACTTGTATTTTTTGATGAAGAACCTAATAAATTTTTCACTCCACAACAGCGAAGTTTTATTGTTAAATCTTATTTAAAAAATATTGATATTCGAGAACTTTTAAAATGGTATATCAAAGAAAATCCTCAACGTATTTCACGATTGTTTAGATTTGGATTTTCCGAAAAAGATCTAAGAAAATTTAAAATTTTGAGTTAAAAAATTTTTATAACTTTTTATAAATAAAATATCTTGTTTTTGGAAAACAAAATATTTTAGAAGGTAATTTAAATTTGTATAATAATATTGATTTTGCTTTTAGATTAATTATTTTCTTTTCGAATTAATAATTATAAATTATTTTTAATTTTATTGATGAAATATTTTTGATTGTTATAGAGTTATTATTTTTTATTTGGTAAAATTAATCGAGATTAAATTTTAAAAAGTTTATCTCGATTAATTTCTTCTTTTTTTACAATAAATTCCTTAATAAAGAAAGTTATAAAATATTTTATGAATATCAGAAAAATTTTTAATTACAAATTGATTGTATGTATTATAAATTTATTATTGATAAGTGGAATGTTTTTTGCTATTTATTCTAATTATCAAACGCAAAAAAATTCTAATGAAATGACATTATTTACCAAAGGTAAAGTTCTTAATAAATATAATGATGATTTAAAAAGAATTGTTCCTGAAACACAATTCACTTCGATTGATCAAGAACTTTTTAAAAGTGTTGCAACCAAAAGAAGAGAAAAAATTTTTCAAAATGATGAATTAATAGGATTTAAAATATATGAACACGAAGGTGATGAATTTCCTGTTGTTTTTGAAGAATATAATGATAAAAATTTTATAATACGAGTTACTAAATATAATATTTCGAACGGTTTTAAGTTATATAATATTAAATATATTTATGATAGATCAAAAGTTATTCATAAAATTAAAGAAATTTATAATGATTTACAACAAATTAGTCAAATAGAAATATATAATGTGAATTATAGTAGTTTTGATAAATCTAATGAATTATTAAGTAAAGTTACTAAATATAATAATTCTAATAATGTTTCGTATACTATAGATTATATCTATGACAAAAATCAAAAAGTTATTCGTACTAACAAAGATATTTATAAAGATAAAGGTAAACGTCTGTTTACGGAAGTTTACGATATTAAAGATAATTCCAATATATCTGTTTTGAGAAAAAAAATTCGTTATTCTTTGAAAAGTGGTATAATTGAAGCTATTTTTCACTATTTCGATACAAAAGATAATAAAAAAACTATAGTTAAACAATTTTTTGTAGGCGGTATTCTTGATAAAACCGTTAAAGAAGAAATCGATTTATTAGCTAATAAAAAAATTAAAATAGTTTATCAAGATCGCAATGACGAAATATTTAAGATTATTAAATATGATTTGAATCGACAAATTTGGTGTTCAGATGTTTATAAAAATAAAGTTATTGTAGATAGACGTTGCGAAGATAAAAAAGATAAAAGCAATCGTTCTTATAAGCATTATCAAAAATTACAAAACAAAGATGATTTAGTTCTTATTGATGAACAATTTATTGATGAACAAAATAATGTTTGGAATAAACAATATATTTATAAAGCTAATGGTGAATTAGATCATTTTGTGTTGAAACAAATATATTATTAAAAATATTTTTTATTGTTTTTTGGATAGAAAAAGTAATTAATTTATAATAAATTCAAATTTTAATTGAAAATTAAATTTTTTAAAATTTACTTTTTTTATTTATTATAAAATATTAATAAATATTTGATAATTTCCAAGAAACCTAAACATTTAGTGATTTTACCAATCACTAATACTGATAAACACTAAAAAAGTTAAATAAGGCGCCTAGAAAATAATTTTAGAAATTAAAACCAGTTTAACGAGTATTATTGTGATAAAG
>NZ_JAOSIQ010000030.1 GCF_030586845.1 Candidatus Phytoplasma bonamiae
AAATGAATAAAGAGTTTTGATCTATCTAGATGGAGAAAAACTCAATAAATTATAAATTTTTAGACTAAATCAAATTATCACTTAAATAATCGCCGGATGCTGGGAAACTAGCTTGTCCGGTGGTGTGAGAGGCTTAACATAATAAAAATCTCTAAAAGATAACTAAACGTGTTAATTCTATCTCGATTCAGTAGGTTGCGGGTTCGATTCCTGCTTTTGGCACCAAACCAAAACAACGTCCCGTTAGCTCAGTTGGTAGAGCACTTGACTTTTAATCAAGGTGTCAAAGGTTCGAATCCTTTACGGGACACCACTTTATAGATTTAATTTATGTGTAATTATTCTAAATTAGAGTTTATAAAATACATTTTACATTTTTTTAAGGGCCCGAATGGTGGAATAGGTAGACACGTGGGACTTAAAATCCCATGACTTTATGTCGTGCCGGTTCAAGTCCGGCTTTGGGTACCATAAAACTAAAAAAAGGGGTTTTAGCTCAGTTGGTAGAGCGCCTGTTTTGCACACAGGAGGTCAGCGGTTCGAATCCGCTAAGCTCCACCAGAAGTGTTTGAAAATATATTGGATATGAATAATATTTTAAAGGCGGTATAGCTCAGTTGGCTAGAGCGCTCGGTTCATACCCGTGAGGTCAGGGGTTCAAATCCCTTTACCGCTACCATTAAATGTAATATTTAATGATATAAGTCTGGACCTGTAGCTCAGCTGGTCAGAGCCACCGGCTCATAACCGGTTGGTCGTAGGTTCGAATCCTACCGGGTCCACCAAAATATATTTTGGAGGAATACCCAAGTCCGGTTGAAGGGGCCAGTCTTGAAAACTGGAAGGTCTACAAAGACGCGGGGGTTCAAATCCCTCTTCCTCCGCCAATTATTTATTTTAAAGATCGCGGGATAGAGCAGTTTGGTAGCTCGTCGGGCTCATAATCCGAAGGTCGTAGGTTCGAATCCTACTCCCGCAACCAAAAAATGATATGGTCCGATGGTGTAGTGGTTAACATGCTTGCCTGTCACGCAGGAGATCGCGGGTTCAATTCCCGTTCGGACCGCCAGTTTTGGCTCTGTAGCTCAGTCGGTAGAGCAGTGGCCTGAAGAGCCTCGTGTCGGCAGTTCGATTCTGCCCGGAGCCGCCATAAAAATATTTTTTATTTTTGATTAGAAGAGAGTATAAAATTAAATTTGAAGTCAAAAATATTTTTTTTAAATAATAAATCTTTATTTTGTAAAATCGTATTATGTTTATTTTTGATACTATTATTGATTGTTGATATTAAATTTTTAATTGTTGAGGCGATGGAAAAACCGTCAGAAACTTTGGAAACTATTGAATTGAAAACATTTTTAGATAAATCAGAAATTAAAAATTTTCCTAATTTAAAAACTTTTGAATCTGATAAGAATGTAGATGAAGTTGAAGTCTCTAAATTAGCTGATAATGATACATTCGAAACAGAAGAAACAGAAGTTTCTCTATTATCTCGTGATCAATTGTTACCTAATCGATTTTTTTTACTCAGTTGCAAACATGACTTAGGTTCTTTTTTTTCTAAACGAATGAGATTGTTTTATGCTTTAAAAAATGTTAGAACTGTGCCGTGCGCTTCTTTTTTTGAATGGTTTAATTTTAAACAACTTTTATTTGGTACTTTTGATGCTAATTTATCTAAGATAAATTGTTTATTTAAGTGTTTAAATTTATCAGGCCTTAAAGAAGAATTTATTGATGATAAATATGAAAAAGTTTCTTTGGTAGCTTTAGATTTTTATCGTTTATTAAAAAAAAATCCTAATTTAGGTTATTTTTATTTATCTCCTCAAGATTTAGATAAAGCAATTTCTGTTAACATTTCTTTTTGTAATTGCCAAGTAAAAGGTTATTCAGTTTTAGAATTACTTCATGAAATTCTTAATCTCAGAGATGAAAATTTTGATGCAGATAATTTTCGAAAACATTTGGTTATTTATATTAAACATTTGATGGAAATTTCTGATTCTGATGAAGAATCGATGAAAATATCTATTAATAATTTATTAGAAAAAGTTCATGAATTAAATGATATTGATGAATTAGATCGTAATTTATTATTTAATGTATTATTGAGTTTTAGTCGTATATTTATTCCAAGTCTTTTTGAAGTGAATTATTCAATTAATACTCAACGTATAAAACCTTTATATGAAATGAATTTGGATATTATAAATAAGCCAGAACATAAGACTTTAGGTTTTTTATTAAAATTAGAAAATAATGAAGAATTAAGTGATTTTTATTTAAATTTTTATGAAATTTTTCAAGATGAAAATAATCTCGAACAAATGAAACTTATTGATCATTTATTAATTTTAAGAACAGATAAAAAACAACAAATTTTTTACAATTCTTTTTTTCATCATTTGAATATTAATGTTTTATATAAGAAAACTTTATCGATACATAAAAAAGCTTTTTTTAATTCACGTTTAACTTTAAATTAAATAAATAATAAATAAAAAAAAATTATAATTAATTATGGTTTCGATAAAATTAAAAAAATGGTAGGTATTTAATGAATAATAAATTTAATTTAATTAGTTCTAATAGATTATCAGGCCATAATTTTTTGGTTTTTATAGAAATTGTTCGTGGTAGTAAAAAAAAATATGAATTAGACAAAGAAACTGGTTATTTAATTTTAGATCGCTGTTTAAACACATCTTTTTATTATCCAGCTAATTATGGATTTATTCCTTTAACTTTATGTGATGATAATGATCCTTTAGATGTTTTCGTTTTAACTCAAGAAATTTTAGATCCAATGGTATTAGTTGAGTGTCGTCCTATTGGAGTTATTCGTATGTTAGATGATAATCAACAAGATGATAAAATTATTGCTGTTCCTGTAAAAGATTTGATGTTCCAAGGATATGTTAAATTGTCAGATATACCTAAATTTTTGTTATTAGAAATAGAACATTTTTTGTTACATTATAAGGATTTAGAACATAAAAAGATCAAAATTCAAAAAATAGAAGATTTTCAAGAAGCAGTATCTGTTGTTGAAACAGCTTTGTTAAAATATAAGCATAGATAATTTAATTTTTTATTAAGATTTATAAATTTATTTTTGAAAAAAATAATATCTAAATATTTTATATAAATAATATATAAACCTTTTTTATCGGATTATTCTGGAAGAATAAATATCAATAATATTATTAAGTTAAAAAAATATATATTTTTAAAAAAATTAATATTAATTAATAAATTTTTCCGAATATTTTTCTAGCAAAAGACATTATCATTATAATGAATATTTGATTTTAAAGATTAAAATTAGCATATAATAAATAATATACAAAATCTATATAAAATTGGTTTAGTTTTATATTATTATGTTCTTAATTTTAAGTTAGGGGTTTTGGTAAAATTTAAATAAATGATAATATTTTTAGGTATTTTATGAAGCAAAAAATTATTTTCAATAAAAAAGCTAATTATGATTATTTTTTGGATAAAAAATATTTAGCTGGTATTCAACTTTTAGGTAATGAAGTGAAATCTATTCGTTTAGGTCAGGTTCATTTAGATAATTCTTATGTTTGTTTAGATAATAACGAATTATTCGTTATTAATATGAAAATTACTAAATATTCTTGTAGCAATAATTTCGATCATATTGATAATAGAAAAAAAAAACTTTTACTTAAAAAAAAAGAAATTTTACAAATTAAAAATAAACTAAAAACTCATAATTTTGTTTTAATTCCTATCAAAATATTTAATCAACATAATTTGTTTAAATTAGAAATCGCTTTAGCTCGTGGTAAAAAAAAATATGATAAACGTCAAGATTTAAAGCATAAAGATGAATTGATGTATACAAAAAAAATTTTAAAAGAATTTATTTGAATTAACTGTTAAAAAATAAAAAAATTTTATATAAAAAAATAAAAAATTCAAAATTAATTTTTTTGAATTTTTTATTTTATTTTTTTATATAAATTATTTTAATTGTACAAATTCTTTATTAGGTTGGATTTGTGTTTTTTTACTAATTTTAAGTTTTAATAATCCGTTTTCTAATTTACCTTCAATATCTTTTACACTAGTTAAATGTATAAAGTTATAGTTAAAGGTTCTTTCTATTTTGCCATAAAATCTTTCTTGATATAATATTTCACAATCAGAACAATTATCCATTGAACAACAAGAACCATTAGATGAATTATTTTCTTTGTTATCATTTAAATCTTTTTTATTTACAGATTGTTTATTATTATTGTCTGTTTGTGGGCAACGATTATCTGCTTCAATAGTTAAACGTCCTTCGTTAACAGAAATTTTTACTTGTTCTTTAGTAAAACCTGGCAAATCCATAATAAGTAAATAATAATCTTGGCAATCCCATAAATCAGCTTTAGGTAATCTTTTATCTAAATCTAAAATTGTTGGAATAGATAATAAATCTTTGATTAATGACATACTATCTTTTATAAATCCTCCTCATTATTAAATTTATAAAATTATTTTTAATGTAAGTTTATACAATTTAATTTATTTTTAATAAATTTTCCAGTTTTATTCTAACAAATTTTTTTCTTTAATTCAATAATATTTAATGGTGTTATAATAGGGTATGTATACGTTTAAATATGTTTTTGTTAAATTTAAATTTATATTTTCGATAGCATATTATTATTTTTGTGGTCACCAAAAAACCTAAATATCGATTTATTTCGCTAATTATCAGTGATGATAAACATTGAAAAAGACAAAATAAGGATTTTTCTTCAGGAAAATAATCAGGAATTTACAGCAGTTCTTTTAAAATCAGGTTCATAAGAAGTAGTTATTTAAAAGGACGGATTTTTTGTCTAACGATTATTATATACTTATTATGGAT
>NZ_JAOSIQ010000031.1 GCF_030586845.1 Candidatus Phytoplasma bonamiae
TTACGACTACTAAACAGATTCTTTATCCTTGACCATCCAGACATTTCCAGATTAGTAAACTTAATTACTTAGTTTTAGGATTCTCCAAGTTACACTAAATTTCTACCTTAATTCTTTAGGGGAAGTATCCTCTTCTTTGGGGAGGTTGATTCCAGGTTTCTTTATTTGATAAACAACTCAATACAAATGTTTTATATTAGTTGGATCTGGAACGTTCGTTTAAGCAACTTCCGAACAGGTTGGTTAGTTAACATCAATTTTCCTTCTTAGGCCATCTCAGGCTTCTCCATAGAATTATTCGGTGGCGAAATCTTCTTGACTAATTTGCTTTCGTCGCAACTCGCTTTTATGGTCTGCTGTAATCCGTCATTCTTTCGTTTGATTGACCGACCATATCCTTTCAGGGTTTATCATCCCTGGCTATTGGTTAAATAGCGCGAAATTTAGGCCTCTTTGGCGCCCACATTTATAACCTATAAATTCACTTTTAAGAGTAAAATTATAATAATCATTATTTTGATCATCTTTATTTTGAAAAAATTTTTTACCTCGATCAGATGATATTTGTTTTTGTTTTTCCAAAATTTTTTCAAATTCATGTTTTTCCACTAAAATTTTATAATTTTTACCATATTCTAGAATTATTTCCAGAGGTAAAATACGGATAGATTATTGGCGTTTCATTGATAGGATTGGTTTTTCTATCAAATATTACCAACAGCCCCCGTCCAAACGGTGCGAGCAAGTTTCCCAGCACACCGCTTTCCATAATTTATCCCTGTTCCGGGTTTAACTTCGTGTCACCACTGGTTAAATGTTTATTCTTGACCTTTTACTCTTTTTGAATCTTCTAATATCCCTTATTTGTTGGTTAGTCTTCTTGCGATGACAAAACTGACAAAGTACAGTCGTTTTTTATTCATTATGCTTCTCCAATTAGCATCTCTAATGGTTCCGACATGGTGAATGTCAAGAGATTGATTTTCTAACTGGCAAACTTCACATTTCTGTGCAGTTAATTTGTCGGTTAATCTAGTTCTTCCCTTGAAGAGATTGGGATTGATAACTATTTCGGTAATTTCGCCTTTATAGTTTTTCAACCTTTTAATTCTCTCCCAGGAGAAGCTATCCCATGACTCCACTTCTTTTGTCTTTTTGGATTGTAAGTTATATTTTATTCTCCATCCTGGCGGATGGTTGAGCTTCCTTCAGACTCTAGCAATGGAGGTTTTCCATTTGTTTGCTAGTATCTTTAAACAACTATATTCGGCGATGTAATTTAAGTACATTAGTTGACTTAAGTTCCCGGCTATACAGAAATATTGGATAATTCCTCGGATGATTGTTTTATATGTCCTAATAATTTCTAACGGTTTCTGATGGACGAGGGTCTGGTCATGTACTATTTTTTCCCCTTTTTCCCAACTATAGTTGTTAATATATTCCTTAACAGTTTTCCGCGGTATTAATATATTAACCTTGTCATTCAGAGAATTCTTAGCGGTTTTCTTGGTTGTGGTGTTTCTGGTAGGATTAATTTTAACCAGGTAAGATAGAAATTTACATCCTTTGGTGACTGGAACAATTTGGGTTTTATCCCTCCTGCTGACTTTAAGACCTAAGTCTTCTGTCAACCATTGAATAACCAGTTTCTTTATTCTCTCCGTCTTATCCCTTTCCCCTTTAATGCCGATAATAAAATCATCAGTATACCTTACGTATTCGACGAGAGAGTTAGGGTTGAGATTACCCAGCTGTTCATTTTATTCCTTGCTTTATAGAGCTTTAATTGCGTGGCCCTAACATATTTGGGGTTCATTTTGAACTGTGGTTTTCCAGCTTTAACTAGTTCCCCCTAATTTCTTATCCAGATAATCTAAATAGATATTAGCGAGCAGCGAGAAGATGATTTTCCTTTTGCGGAGAACCTGATATTGATTGGTATTGCCATCCTTATCCATGATATTTGCTTTCAGCCATCCTTAAATGGTTTTGAGTACTTTCTCCTTGCGGCTGTAATTGTGGAGCCTTTTATGGAGATATCATGATTAATGGGTGTTAAAAAACCTTCAATATCGATTTTAAACAGGTAGTCAAACCCTTGAATCTTTGTTTTATTCGCTTAATGGCGTCTAATTCTGATTGCTTGGGTCTAAATCCAAAGCTCCATTCCGAGGAAATGTTCTCGAAGTAAGGAGTTAATAATTGTTCCAAGGCTTTCTGGATAATTCTATCTTGCATGGTGGGGATTCCGAGTGGTCTCGATTTATCCTGTCCCTTCGGAATGTGAACTCTTTTAACCGATTTTCGGGTTATATTGGTTGTGAACGTATTTTTGGTGATATTTCTTTAATTTGTTTAAAATCCATATCATTAATTATTTTCCCGTCTATTCCTGGTGTTCCTGTCCAATTATCGGTAAGCAACCGGATTAAACGCAAGATAAGTATTAATTAAGTAGTTCATTGCCCATTTGAGTTCTTGTTTTAATATATATTGTTTTAAAGATTGGTCAAGAAGTTGCGATACTAATACTTCATAGGTCTCTTGCCTATGCGGTCTCCATGAATAAACAATAAATTACTTTCTGCTTTCGCCCTATAAGAGTGGTTAACTCTCTTCTTGGTAAGACGATTAGCTAGCTTATTCCAAAACTAGGTTTACTCTTACGACTACTAAGCAGATTCTTTATCCTTAACTATCAGGGCTTTGATTTCCTGATCTGTAAATTGAATTACTTAGTCTTAGGATTCTCCAAGTTACGCTAAATTTCTACCTTAATTCTTTAGGGGAAGTGACCATTCTAATAAATGGTAAGATTCCAGGTTTGTTAGGTGATAAACTATCCAATACTTACGGTTTGTATTGATAGACTCTGGACTGTTCGTTTAAGCAACTTCCGGAACAGGTTCGATAATTACATCTATTTTTCTTCTTAGGCCATTGCAGGCTTCTCCATGGAATTATTCGATGGCGACGTGTCTTCTTGACTAATTTGCTTTCGTCGCAACCCGCTTTTATGGTCTGCTATAATCTATCATTCTTTCGTCTGATAAACCGACCATATCCTTTCAGGGTTTATCGGCCCTGGCTATTGGTTAGATAGCGCGAAATTTAGGCCTCTTTGGCGCCCCCGTAAGTATCATAAAGTTTAAAAAAATCTTTAGCTAAAAGTTTTTTGGAAGTTTTAGTAAATTCTAAAAATTTATCTTTTCCTTCTCTTAAAGTGAATAAAAACTTCTTTTCTTCATTTAAAATAATTTGTTGAATGATTGATATTTTTGATTTTAAATATGGATAAAAATCTTCCATTATATTAACCACTGTAGGAACTAATTTAAATAAAAAAGGATTGTTAAATCCTAATTTTATGCCTTTTTGAAAAGCTCTTCTTAAAATTTTTTTTAAAACATAACCCCTACCATCATTAGCCAACATAACTCCATCGGCAATCCCAAAAACTAAAGCTCTAATATGGTCGGAAATAATTTGAAAAATCTCTTGATTTTCATCTAACTGATAAGCTATATTACTTAAGATAGAAATTTTTTTAATAATAGGTAAAAATAAATCAGTTTCAAAATTATTATTTTTATTTTGTAAAATACAAGCGAGACGTTCTAAACCTGCTCCAGTATCAATATTTTTATTCGGCAATTCATGATAAATTTTACGATTATCTTTAATTTCTAAATTATATTGAGAAAAAACAATATTCCAAATTTCAATAAAACGATTGTTTTCAATATTATTAGAAATTAAATCATAATTACGCGAATCATATGTCGGTCCACGATCAAAAAAAATTTCAGTACAAGGTCCGCATGGCCCTTCGCCTATTTCCCAAAAATTTTCTTTTAAAGCAATTAAATGATTTGGATTAATACCTTTTTGTAACCAATAATTATAAGTTTCTAAATCTTTTTCAAAGTAAGTAATATATAATTTATGGATATCTAATGATAAAAATTCATTAGATGTTAAAAATTCAAAAGCAAATTCGATAGCTTCTTTTTTAAAATAATCTCCAATAGAAAAATTTCCTAACATTTCAAAAAAAGTATGATGACGAGAAGTTTTTCCTACCATATCAATATCATTAGTTCTTAAACATTTCTGAATATTAACTATACGTTTATGATGAGGAATAGTAGAATTATTAAAGTACTTTTTTAAAGGAACTACACCAGCATTAATCCATAACAAAGTAGGATCTTTATCAGGTATTAAAGATGCTGATGATTCTATTTTATGTCGCTTAGATTTAAAAAAATTTAACCATATCTTCCGAATTTCTTGAGATGTTTTAATTTTTATCATATTATACCTTTTTTATTTAAAAATATTTATATTTTTAAATATTATTAATTTGTATTCGAAATTTTCGAAATTAATTTATTTTTATAAAAACTACTACCATTTTTAGTTAAACGATGAGGTAAAGTAAATTTATTATTATCAGGACATAATACTAAAGTAGGTGATTTTAATTTGTAATGAGTACGTCTTTTTCTTTTAGCGGTTTTACTAGTTCTTCTAAAGGGGACAGCCATTTTAAATACGGATAGATTATTGGCGTTTCCTTGATAAGATTGGTTTTTCTATCAACTATTACCAACAGCCCCCGTCCAAACGGTGCGAGCAAGTTTCCCAGCACACCGCTTTCCATAATTTATCCCTGTTCCGGGTTTAACTTCGTGTCACCACTGGTTAAATGTTTGTTCTTGACCTTTTACTCTTTTTGAATCTTCTAATATCCCTTATTGTTGGTTGGTCTTTTTACAGTGACAAACCTGACAAAGGACAATTGTTTTTTGTTCATCGCCCTTTGCCAATGAGCGTTTCTAA
>NZ_JAOSIQ010000032.1 GCF_030586845.1 Candidatus Phytoplasma bonamiae
TTCTAATTAGTATTTTTCCAAATAATTTATTTTTGTTTCTTCTAAAAATTAATTAAAAATTTTATATTTTAATTAAAAAATATTTATTTTTAGAAAATTATTAAATATTTAAAAAATTATTAAATTTGTTAAAAAATAAATAAAATTATAATTTTACAATTGATTAAATTTAATAAAATTTTTAATCAATATGTTTATTTAATAAATTTTTTTTAATATCTTTTATAAAAATATTAATAATTTATACTTTTAATAATTATTTTTATTTTTAAAATTAGAAATTGAATTAGTATTATAATTATTTTTTAATAAAATTATAATTATTATCACTATTATTACCCTAATAAGTAAAAAGTAATATTTTATTCTTTAAATTTAAAAAATTTCTAAATAATTTTTTTATAATTAAATATATTTAATATAATATGAAAAATTATAAATATTTTTTATAATTTACAATATTTTAAATAATCTAAAATCTATTAAAATTTAATTGTTGTTTAAAAAAGAAATAAACATTAAAATAAATTCACTTTTTCAAAAAATAACTATTTTTTTCCTAATTTTAATTTCTTGATTATAAATAATAAATTTAAATAAAGAAAAAAGGAACTTTAAAAATGGTTAAATTAAAAAAAATAATTAAGAACATTAATATTTATTTATCAGTTGCATTATTACTGTTTGTTATGAACATAAATATTCATTCTTTGATAGCTATTACAAATAATAAAGATATAATGTATAAAACTGATAATATGAAGATTCATAATATTTATTTAGAAAAAGAAGAGGATATATCAAATTATTTAATAAATTTGAATTGTTATGAATGTTTTAGTCCTTTAGTTTTAGATTATCCGTGCTATAATGGACAAAATATTAAATATGATCTTATTTGGACCATTAAAAATCCTCCTTTTACACAATTAGGCAATAATGAATATAAGTTAATGTGTGTTTTTTTTGATAAAGGAGAAAGAGATCAAAAAGATGATATTTATTCTCTAGAAGATTTACAATATATGAGCAATGGAGCTTCTAATATGTATATTTTTTGGTTAAAAAAATTAAGTATTAGAGATGAAGTTAAAAAAAATAAACAAAATATAAAACAAACAATATTTAATCGATTAGAAATTGAATTTCAAAAAAAGATAATAGCAGAATTGAAGGAAACATTAAATTTATTGCAAAAAGAAAAAAAAGATTTTAAATCTAAATTTTTACAACTTCAATTAGAAAAAAAATCCTTAGAAAATGATCTTAAATTAAAAACACAAGAGTTATTGAATAGTCAAAAAATAACTGAAATCGAAATAACTAATTTAAAAAAAGAAATTAAAAATATTCAGACAAAATTAGATCTTAAAAATCAAGAAAATAGCAATCAAAATCAAAAAATAGAAGAACTAAAAATAAAATTAAATTTATTAAAAATAGAAATTGAAAAAATTAAAAACGAAAAAAATCAATATCAATACATGACACAATTGCTTGAACAAAAACAAAATACTTATTCGGGAATTTTCGATTTGTTTTGTAAAAAAGTTTTTAAATAATTCAAAAAATACAGCATTCATATCCCAATCATACTAAATGCAATTAAACATTGACTATTACCAATATAAATTAATTGACAATTTTATAATAATCTTTTAATTAAAAGATTATTATAATAATAACGAGGGCGCCAAAGAGGCCTAAATTTCCTGCTATCTAACCAATAGCCAGGGCCGATAAACCCTGAAAGGATATGGTCGGTTTATCAGACGAAAGAATGATAGATTATAGCAGACCATAAAAGCGGATTGCGACAAAGTAGTTAGTCAAAAAGACACCGCCACCGAATGATTCTAAGGGTAAACCTGAAATGGTCTAAGAAGATAAGTAGATGTAATAACATAACCTGTTTCGCAAACTACTATAGGCGAGCAGTCTAGAGACTATCGATATAAATCGTTAGTATTGGGTAGTTTATCACCTAACCAACCTGGAATCTTACCATTTATTAGAATGGTCAATTCCCCTAAAGAATTAAGGTAGAAATTTAGCGTAACTTGGAGAATCCTAAGACTAAGTAATTAAGTTTACTAATCTGGAAATAAAAGACCGGATGGTCAAGGATAAAGAATCTTTTTAGTAGTCATAAGGGGGTAAACCTAAATTTGGAATAATTTAGTTAATCGGCTTATCAAGAAGAGAGTTAATAGCTCTCATAGGGCGAAAGCAGAAAGTAATTTATTATTTATTCAATGGCATCAAGGAAGGAGTTGATATATCATATCAACAACGGTTTCATCAGAAACTAAACTTTCACGAACATTGAATAGAATTCAATATTGTTCATCAAACGGCTACTCCTTAAAAAGAGAAATCCAGCAGGGAATGAATAACTTTTATAACACGTTAACAGCATTTAATACAATTGCCACTAACAAAGGAGCGGGTACACCTGGAATTGACAATAAAACCATCGATGGAATCAATCTGGAAAGACTAGAAAGATACCATCGGGAATATGTTAATAACAGGTACAACCCAAAACCAGTTAAAAGAATCTTCATTCCTAAAGATAATAAAAAAACTAGACCTTTGGGCATACCGACTATCAAAGATAGACTGATGCAAAAATGCCTGGAACAACTCTTAACTCCTTATTTCGAAAATATCTTCTCAGAATGGAGCTTTGGATTTAGAATCAAGAAATCATGTCATGACGCCATCAAACGCGTTAAAAAAAGATTTCAAGTAATCAACTACCTTGTTAAAATCGACTTAAAAGGTTACTTTGATACCATCAATCATGAGATTCTGATGAGAACCTTAAACCAGTTTATCAAAAAGAATAAAACGCTCTCAACTATTAACAAGTGGTTAAAATCCGATTTCATGAAAGATGGCATCAAATACGAATCTCTATCAGGCGCTCCTCAAGGAGGGATTATTTCTCCTTTGTTGGCGAATGTATATTTACACTACATCGACTTGAAAATGGAGAAACTGATTAAAGAAGGAATACCGATTAGGAAGAGTAACCCAGAATATGGGAAGGCATGGAAAATACATCAGCATCATAATCTGGGGTTTGACAGGTATATCAATCTAAATCTAAAACCCAGAGTTGAATATATCCGTTATGCTGATGACTTTATCATTGGTGTTAAGGGGGAATATGATGAGGCGTATAACATCAAAAATCAAGTAACGCGATGGCTAACGCAAGACTTGAACCTTACTGTTAGTAAGGATAAGTCCAAAGTTGTTAAAGCCAACAAAGGAACGAGGTTTCTATCCTACATGATAAAGGTTAATCCTACCAACAAAACTCGGGAAAGGAAAACAACTAAGGATTCCTTAAATGGCAAAGTTCTTGTCAGAATTTCCCGAGCGAAAGCCGAAGAATATGGATATGAATATAATTGGTTAAAAAAGGGAAAGGTGAAACACGACGAAACATTAGCAGAAAGAGACGAATTAGAAATAATCCGGATCTATAAGACAATTGTTAGAGGAATTATCCAATACTTTTGTTTGGCTAACAATCTAAGTGTTTTGACTCACTTAAGTTATCTAGCGGAATATAGCTGTTTGAAAACACTAGCAAGGAAACGGAAAACGTCAATTGCTAGAGTTCGAAAGAAATGCAAAATTGGTTCGACCTGGGGGATTGCTTATATTAATAAAGGGAAAACCTAGTACGAACCATGGGAGGTTTACTCTTGGAACAAAATTAAGACAATGCGTAATTATAAGGGAAATCCAGACATTACCATTAATAGATTTATATTCCAAAGTCGTACCCATTTAACTGACCGTATAAAGGCGGAACGTTGTGAGAATTGCAATAAAACATCCCAACTTCAAATTTCATTACATTGGTACGGTCCGCAATGCGCATCACCAAGTATTATGAATAAAAGAACGAAAGTATTGTGTAAGGATTGTCATCGAAAGGTAACAAATCAACAAATACATGATATCAGAAAGAATAAGAACAATAAGAATAAATAACTAATCAACTGTGAAGGGAAATTAGTTCTCGAAAGAGAGTGAATTATGGAAAGCCGGATGCTGGGAAACTTGCTTGTCCGGTTTGGACGGGGGCTGATTGTAAATAAAACAACAAATACAAATCGTTGTATAAAACGCAATTTATCTACCCGTATTTAAATTAAAACAAACTTCAAAGAACTCACAAAATTATATTAATTTCTAATATATTAAAATTTAAATAATAAAAGTCTAAAGGAGATTTAATTAATGTTTAAATTACAAAACAAATTTAAAATAATAGATATTTTTCTATTTACTTTCTTAGGATTATTATTTATAATAAGCAATAACAAAGTAATAGCGACGAATAATTTAAATGATTTAAATGATGAAAATTCTATAAATATTGAAATTGATAAACTTTACTTAGAAAGAAAAAAATTAACTACTAAAATTGCATATTTTTGCATTCATCATTTAGATGATGATGTAACATTACAAAAACAATTAAATAATTTAGATCAAAAAATTCAAAACCTTTATCAAAGAATCTGTAATATTAAAAATTTAAATTATATAAATACACAAATTTGGCATTATTCGTATGAACGAAATCAAATAGCAAACAAAATTTTAAGCAATTCTTGTCAAAACCCCGAATTACAAACGCTTATTACAAATTATCCAAAATTAGTACAAAAAATTAAGAATTTAGAAAAAAAATATATTGATTTACAATTTAAATTAAATTAATTTTATTTTTAATTAATTCATTATGAATTAATATATTTTATTAAATTT
>NZ_JAOSIQ010000033.1 GCF_030586845.1 Candidatus Phytoplasma bonamiae
CATCGGAAGATAACTAATCAGCAAATACACGATATTAGAAAAACGAGAACAATAAGAATAAATAACTAATCAACCGCGAGGGGAAATTAGTTCTCGAAAGAGAGTAAATTATGGAAAGCCGGATGCTGGGAAACTTGCTTGTCCGGTTTGGACGGGGGCTGATTGTAAATAAAACAGCAAAAACGAATCGTTGTATAAAACGCAATTAATCTATCCGTATCATGAATATTCGTTCTTCTTATAATTTAGCTATGCAAAGTAATGTTTTAATTGAGCAAACTCGAAAAGATATATCAATTTTTTTAAACGCCCAATATGAAGAAATTATTTTCACTAAAGGCGCTACTGAATCTTTAAATATGATCGCCCAAATGTTAAAGCATTTGGTTAATCCTGGCGATGAAATTATCACTTCTGAATTGGAACACCACTCTTGTTTGTTACCTTGGATGCAAATAGCTGAAGAAAAAAGAGCTAAATTAATTTTTATTCCTTTAGATCAAAATTATAAAATTCAAGTAAATAATTTTTGTCAAGTTTTATCAAATAAAACAAAATTTGTAGTTTTAGGTCATATATCTAATACTTTTGGTGATGAAATACCTATTAAAGAAATTACTCATATTGCGCATCAAAAAAATATTTTAGTAATCTTAGATGCAGCGCAATCGATAATACATTTACCATTAGATGTTAAAGATTTAGATATAGATTTTTTAGCTTTTTCAGCTCATAAAATGTATGGTCCTTTTGGTATTGGTATTTTATTTGGAAAAAGAAAATTATTAGACAAATTACCTTCTCCTAATATTGGCGGAGGTAATATTTGCGAAGTTAATCGTTATAATTTTGTTTTTAATGAATTGCCACATAAATTTGAACCAGGAACATTAAATATTGGTGCTATTTTAGCTTTCCGTAAAACTTTGAATTTTATTAAAAAAATCGGAATAAATCGGATCCAACAACATACTATTGATATTATTAATAAAATAAAAAGTTTTTTAAAATTAATGCCTCAAGTTATAATTTTTAATCCTAGTTCAACTAATATGATTTTATTTAATTTTAAACAAATTCATGCTCATGATATAGAGAATTTTTTAAATCAAAATGATATTGTTGTTCGTACCGGTAAACACTGTGCTAATTTAATTATTCAAAAAATTAATCAAATTAGTACTATTAGGATTTCAGCCGGTATTTATAATGATGATCAAGATATTGATCATTTAATATCTGTTTTAAACAAAATTAAAGATTTAAATAGTATTTTATAATTAAAAAAATATATGATAGATTTGTGAATAAATTAATTTTGGTTATAAATATATATTTTTTCAAAAAAACAGATCAAATCGATATCATAGAATTCAAGAAAGAGGTAAACGCTCATTTATTTAAAAGATGAAGACAAAAAAATAATGTTATATCACTTGAATAATCCTTACAATCAAGGTTTATTAAAAGATACTAATTATTTATATTTTCGTTATCATAATAATTATTGTGGTGATGCAATCGAATTACAACTTTATATTGTCGATTCTCGATTGCATAATATTCGTCAAAATACTCAAGCTTGTTCAATTTGTTGTATCTCAGCTAGTATTATGTCTATGATTGTAAAACAAAAAAATATTAAAGAAATATTAATGATAATTAAAAATTTTTTGGCTATGTTAAATAAACAAAAATTTGATTTTAATATACTGAATAAAGAATTAAAAATTTTTGAATTTTTTTGTGATGATCCCGGGAAAATCGCTTGTATCAGTTTACCTTGGAAAGCTATTAAAAAAGCTATAGAATCTTTTGGATATGAAAAAAACGGTTTATAAACCAATTAATTAATAATTTATTTAAAATTTGAACTATAAATTATCGATTAAATCAAATAATGTTTTTCTATAAAAATTAAAATTTAAATATTTTTAAAATTTTAACTACCTAAATTTAAAAATAGAAGAGCTAATTAATTCATAAATATTATGTGGTATGTAACCAGCCATCAATACTAATTCGATATTGAAATGATAATAACAATAATTTATTAAAATTAAAAAATGATATACAAAATTATAACCAGAATTTTTAGATATTCGAGGGAGTAAAACTTAATTTGGAATAATTAAGTTGCTCTTCTCGAAAACAATTAAAGATCTTGATAGAACGAAAGAAGTCAGTAATTTATGGTTTATCGATAAATTATGGGAAGCCGGATGCTGGGAAATTTTAATAACTATCAAAAAAGACAAATCCTAAAATTGAAATGCAAATAATCTAATCACTGTTATACATTTTATATAATGACTAAAAAAACTTTAATAAATTAAAAACGAAAATAATATATAAAAATATTATAATTTTATGATAATAAAAGTTAATTTACTCAAAAATTAATTATTGTTATTTTCGGATAAATGAAAAGGAATTTTCACAGCTTTTTCAATAACTATATTAGATAATGATAAAGGATAATCATTATTGTAATCATAATTAATTTCTATACCAGTTGAGGTTATTTCTTTTTTTAATTGAGCTGTATTACCTAAATAAGTATATTCGAAAATATGCTTATTAGGCCATATTTCTTTTATTAAATAACCATTGCTTTTATCAAATTCTTGAATATAACCGTGGGGGAAGATTATTTTAATAATATGATTAAGTGGATTGTTATCTAAATATATGATTTCTGTATTTTTAGTAACTCCTTGGTTATTAGTAATCTTTGTAATTTGATAATTTTTAGTGAAATCCATTTCAACTATAGAATTATCTGGTAACTTCATTTTGGTAATTAAATTATTTTCTAATTCTAAATTAGTTTCTAAATAAGATGATGTTATGATTACGTTATCTTTTGTTTTAATTTGAATCGGTAAGAAATGATCATCATATTTTATAATAGAACCATCAGGTAAAATTTCTTTTTTTAATTTATAAAAATAATTTTGATTTATTTTATGCAATTGATATTCTATAATTGATTTATCTCTCAAAATATCTTGATTAATAAAGGATAAATGCAAACCATAATATTCTCTTTTTTCACCCATTGGAAAAATAATTTTTTGTATTGTTTTGGTTTTAGGATTATATTCGCGAATATAGTCTTGAGAAATTTCTTGAATAACATCTTGATTATAATTGTATTTTCTACTTATGCCATTAGAAAATGTTTCCTGTATTTTATGATATTTATAAATTTTTTTTGTTTCGTCAGGAAGATTTTCTTGCAATAAGTATTTATCAAACTGATAATCTTTATTTGGCAAATGTATTTCTTTTTTATTATTAATAAAATCATAATAATGAACAATACCATCAGGATTAATTTTACGAAATAAACGTTTTTGCTGATCATATTCTTGAACAGTTCCGTCTACACAAATAATTTTTTTTAAATTAGCTAGATTATTTAAATCCATACCAATATCTTTAGTTCCATCAATAGAAAAAATCTTATTATCATATTCTTTTTTAATATTGGAATTAATTTTTTTCTTCAACAATTTACCTGTAATATATATGGATAGATTATTTGCGTTTCGATCTCAGAATTTGTCTTTCTGATAACTATTACAAATAGCCCCCATCCAAACCGGACAAGCAAGTTTCCCAGCATCCGGCTTTCCATAATTTATCGATAAACAATAAATTACTAACTTCTTTCGCCCTATCAAGGTCGTTAACCTTGTTCTAGGGAGGACGATTAACTGGATCATTCCAGATCCAGTTTTACTCCTCCGACTACTAAGAAGTCGCTTTCTCCTTGGGCTATAATGACTTTAATCTCATTATTCGTTAATTTAATAACTCGCCTTTAGGATTCTCCAAGTTACGCTAAATATCAACCTTGATTCCTTAGGGGAAGTAACCATTTTATTCATGGTGAGATTCCAGGTTGGTTAAGTGATAAACTATCTAATACATGATTATATTATATCGATAGCCTCTGAACTGCTCGCTTATAGTAGTTTGCGAGACAGGTTAAGAAATTACATCTGCTTATCTTCTTAGGCCATTTCAGGCTTATCCGTAGAACCATTCGGTGGCGGCGGTGTCTTCTTGACTAACTACTTCATCGCAACCCGCTTTTAAGAACTGCTGTAATTCTTGATGGTTTCCTTTCAAGAACCGTTCTTAGCCTGTCAGTGTTTATCGCACTGGTGATGGGTTAGTTCACTCGATATTTAGGCCTCTTTGGCGCCCAATCATATTCTTTAATATTGCCTTGTTTATCAATTATTTTAATAATTTTCAGGATACGATCGTCATCATTAATTGGTATTTTATCAGAAATTCTAAAATCTAAATTATCATGCAATATTGTTGTGTGTTGTAAATTCTTTTGATTAAAATAATTATAATTAAGTACATAAATAAAAAACAATATTAAATACGGATAGATTGTTGGCGTTTCGTCGATAAGATTTATTTTCATCAACTATTACCAACAGCCCCCGTCCAAACGGTGCGAGCAAGTTTCCCAGCACACCGCTTTCCATAATTTATCCCTGTTCCG
>NZ_JAOSIQ010000034.1 GCF_030586845.1 Candidatus Phytoplasma bonamiae
AATTTTTAAAAAGTAATCAATCATAAAAAGATAAATAACAGAACTAAATTATGATATTAAAATCTTTTTTATTTAAAAAACAAAAATAAATTAAAATTTTTAAAATAAATAATACATAATTATTTTTAAATTCTGGACACACATTTAATTTTAAAAGTATTACAATTAATAATCTGTTTAATTATGATTAAAATCAACTTTCTTAGTTGATTTTTTTATTTTTGAACAAAAATGAAAAAGATATTTTTTAACTTATTTTAACAAGAAATAATTTTGTAATAAAAACTTTATTTTGAATTTTTTTAAATTATTTAAAGACTATCTAAATATTAATTAAAAGAAATTTATATATGATTCTTTTTTATATCGTATTTTATTACATTTTTACTAAATCAATTAGAAATACTTAAAATTATTATTATTTTTTTAATATTGACGCAAATATTAATATTTGATAAAATAAATCTACATGTTAAATTAAAAATTAATTTAGTATTTATAAAAATTAATATACTCTATTCATAATAATATTTCTATTTTAATTAAATTTAATTTTTAAATCGGTTTTCAATAATTTATTAATAAATCATAAATTTATTAATTAGGAGTAGTTTGTATTTTTGTTATTTATTAGTTTCTATGGTCTATTATTTGAAAAAATTTCATTATTTTTAAAATATTTGTTAATTTAGAATTATTTATTTTTTGGATATTTTTTTTTATTTAAAATTGCAATTTATAATAGATAAATATTTTAAAAAAATTTAATTTTGTAAATTAAGTTCAAACTTAATAATTATATTAAAAATATTTTAGTTAATTTAATAAAAAATTATTTTTATAATATGCGCAAATATATTTATTATTTTTTATTTAATTTTTTTAATGACTTGAAAAAGTATTTTAATTAAAAAACAATTAATAAAGAAAATTAAGATAAATTAACGGAAAAGGTTTGCTTATTATGTTTGAAAAATCCATGAAAAATACAATTATTAAATTATTAATTAAAGTTTTTATGTTTTTTTTATTAGTGTTAAATATTTTTTTAATAATATTATTTAATTTTAATAATAAGATCAAGAAATCCAAAGTATTTTCTAATAAACAAATAAATAAAGCTGCAAATTTAAACCAAAATAATATAAATTTGTCGCCCAAAGAACAAAAATTATTTTTTATAGATAATAATATTGCTTCGTCTGACGAAATTATTGTAATTTTAAAAGAAAGAATAGTTAATCAATTTTTAAAAAGAAATAAAATAGCAAAAGCTCTTGAATTAGCTAACAAAGACTTAGACATTAATTTTGCAATATCAAATAATCATCTGCCAATCAAAGATGAAGAAAAATTTATAAGAGAATTAATCAAGATTGATCCCCGAATAACCTTAAAAGATGATATAATTGAAGAACTTAAGTCTATATTATTAAGGGAATATAGAATAAAAAAACAATTATTTGAAAAATATGAATTTTTTATAAATTATAAATTAATTCACAATAAAATGAGAAATTCTAATATATATCAAATTAATGAATTATACAAAAATCCGCAAATCCAAAATATAAAATATCCTTTTTATGCAATAGTATTAAAATTTATTTTAGAAGATAAAGAAAAGGAAATCTTTAAATTAAAAGAACAACTAAAAAAATTGCAAGCTGATTTCAATTATTATAATATAATAGAAAATCGAGTAAAAAATGAAAAAGTGTTTGAAAATCATTTAATAGCAATAGATTCAACATTGACATATCAACAAAATTTGTTAATTTTAAAAGAAAAAATAAAAAATCAGTTTAAAGAAAAAAATCAATTAGCAAAATTATATGATCAAATACGAACAGAAATAGAATTATCTATTTTCAAACCTGAAGAACAACTTTATATTGAAAATGAAGAAGATTATATAAACAACTTTTTGTTTACATCTGTAAATATGCCAACTTCGGAAGAAAAAATTTTAGAACATTTCCAGAAAATATTATTATTAGAATATCAAAATAAAAAAACTATTTTAAATTTATACAGTTCTTACTTAAAATATATAATAGATATAATGTTGAATACAAAATCAAATAATTTTATAACATGGTCATCAACTAAAATGGGGATGATAAATAAAATAATAAATAATCCATTATTTACTTCATTTCTAAGACTTCAAATAGAAGATGCTCAAAACGAAATTATTAATTTAAAAGAACAAATAAAAGATATACCTGCAACTATAAAAAATTTAGAAGATAAAAAAAAAGAATTACAAAATGATTTTCAAAATCAGTTAAAAAATTATTTTATTACTTATGATAAAAAAATTAATGATTTAAAAGCTAAAATAGAAGAATTAACTAAAAATGATGAAAAACATGATAAAAATGATCAAAAACACGATAAAGATATTATGACTTTTGCTCCAAAATTACAAACATTAACTACAATTACTGAAAGACACGATGAAAGTATTCTTGATTTCGATAAAAAATTCATAACATTAACTGACAATGATGAAAGACATGACAAAAATGATCAAAGACATGATGAAAATGATGAAAAACATGACAAAAATGATCAAAGACATGATGAAAATGATCGAATACACGACGAAAATGATCGAATACACAAAAAAAATGACGAAAGACAAGACGAAAATGATGAAAAACAGAAAGAAACCGATATAAAACACGATGCAGATATTCTGGATTTGATTCCAATATTAAAAACATTAACTTCGACTACCGAAAAACACGATAAAAGTATTCTGAATTTTGATAAAAGATTCACAAAATTAATTGACAATGACAAAAGACACGATGAAAATGATGAAAGACATGATAAAAATGATCAAAAACACGATAAAGATATTATGACTTTTGCTCCAAAATTACAAACATTAACTACAATTACTGAAAGACACGATGAAAGTATTCTTGATTTCGATAAAAAATTCATAACATTAACTGACAATGATGAAAGACATGACAAAAATGATCAAAGACATGATGAAAATGATGAAAAACATGACAAAAATGATCAAAGACATGATGAAAATGATCGAATACACGACGAAAATTATCTAAGAAACGACGAAACTAATCAAAGACAAGATGAAAGTATTATTGATTTTGATCAAAGATTAAAAACATTAACTGAAATTAACCGAAGACAAGATGAAAGTATTATTGATTTTGATCAAAAATTAAAAACATTAACTAAAATCGATCAAAGACAAGACGAAAGTATTAATAAAATTCAAGAAAAAATCACGATCTTTAATCCGGTTCACACATTATTCAATGAAGAGAAATACAAAATACAAGAAAAATCAAAACAAAATGCAATTAATTTAAATCCTCAAAATCAATTATTAATCAAAGAAAAAAACAAAAATAATTATATTTTTCAAAAAAATAATTTTTTATCAGAAACAATAAATAATAAAAAAACTATAGAATTTTTACCATATCAACAAAAAAATAAAATAATTAATAAACAACAACAATTAAGTTTATCTCAAAAATTAATAAAATTAGCTCACAAATATTTAACAAAAATTTATTCTATTAATGTTCAAAAATGGATATTTTTATTTAAAAAATATAGTCAAATTTATTTAGTCATTATTCCATGTATGATAATAAATATTTTATTTTACTTATTATTAAGTAATAAATTTCAATCATAATTTAAAAATAATTACAAAATTATAAACTCAAGACTTATTTTATAAATTAAAAGTTTATTTTTAATGAAATTTCTGAATATAAATATTTTTATTATCAATTGTTAAATTATAATCTAAAATTATTTAGATTAATTTTTAAATAAATCTTTTTTGATTATTTAATTTTTTTAATATACTGAATAAAAAATAATTTATTATTTATATACTTCTAATTTTTGTTTCTAAAAACGATTAATTATAGCCATGTATTTTTATTATCCAAATTATATAACCGATAATAATAAAAAAAACTAAAAATATATTTAAATGAAATGCCGTTGATATTCAATGACATCGCTTTTGTGTTGTTTTTTATATTTTTGACTTAAAACAAACCAAGAGGGGCTTAAATATAAATTAAATAGTTAAATCAGATTAAATTCAAAGTTTTTTTATGGGTGATTTAAAAAATTGCTTTTCATCAAGAAAGATGTGCGGTTTCTTTTTTAAAAAAGGAAATAATTGATAGGAAATAGGCTGATGCCAGCAAATGATCTAAAATAACTAGTGGGTGTTTTAGACTAGAGCAGGTTAAAAACGAGTTCTATTTAGATTTAAGTCATGTTAGCAATACTTAATAAAAATGAATTAAAAAAATAATTTAGTTAAAATTAAGAAATAAATGGTGAATTTTCGATACTACCTAATTCTTAATAGACTTGATGATTAATTTTTTGGCGGTTTAGTTGAATTAAAAATATTTATTTTTTCGATAAAACGAGAATGTAATTGAGAAGATAGTGTATTTTTCTCTAATAAAAAAAATTCAAATTGATTCTCTAAATTA
>NZ_JAOSIQ010000035.1 GCF_030586845.1 Candidatus Phytoplasma bonamiae
TTAGTATAAATTAATCCATCTATAGAACCATCAGATAATTTATCAATACTTTCTTCGGTCCAATCTGTTTTAATCACATGCAAATCTATTCCTTGAGAAAAATAAATTTCTTTAGCTTTATTTAAAGATAAATTAGATGGGGGGAATCAGATATAAACTAAAAATAATTAATTTAGACAATGAATGTTTTGCAGTTGTCAAAATATTTTTTATTTTCTTCATGAGTGTTTAACTTTTTTTGGTTCACTCATAAGTGAAGAAGTAAAATAATTTTCTCTTTTGTCTTGAAAAAAAACTAGTAATAGTCAAATTTTATTCAACAATTTTTAATACGTCAGACAAGTTTTTTTCACGAGAAAAGATAAGATTTTAAGGAAATAAGTAATTTTGATCATGATGAACATGATAATTAGTTGTAACAAAATAAGGGTTCTTTACGAACCAAGTGCCCGATGAACTATGTATTCGCAATTTTCAGAGAATATTTAGCTCAAAAAATGTCTCCAATAATAAATAATTATTAATTAAATATAAAAAATAAAAACATAAATTTATTATTAACAATAATAAATTAACCGAAAAATTTATATTTTCTCGATTAATTTTATGCAATATAATACTTCCAATTTAATATAATATAAAAAATCATATTTATTAATAATAAAATTTGCCAATTCGCAATTGCCATTATTTTGATTAAATAATTTTTAATATTTTTCGACATTATAGTTAATGATGAAAACAAATAAATAATCAACGGGCCACCCAAAATCAAATTAGACCAATAAAGTTTAACAAATGGAATTATAATACTAGATTTATTTAATAATTTTAAAATAATCTTGCCCAAAAAATATAAAAACAATGACTCCATAATAATTTTTAACCATCTTTTAGAACGGTTGTAAAAATATAGAAATTTATCAGAAAATTGAGTAGAATTAATTAAAATTATATCATTAAAAGAAACCACATTATTAGTCTTAAAAAGATATTTATAATAAAATTTTTCTAAAACTTCGTTAAAAGAATATTTAAAATTAGAATTATTAACATTAGGTTTACGCAAAGAATAATTACGGATAACTTTTTTTATTAAAGAAGAATAAGGTTGATCTTTAAAGTTATTATTCTTTGATAAAATATGATTTGTTAAATTTAAATTAATACCGAAAATATCTTTTTCATAGAAATTTTTATTTTTTTGTAATAAAAGCAAATAATCATATGAAAATTCATTTGATTCGAATAAAAAACATAAAAAACGAAAAAAACCCATTTCTGTTTTCAATAGTTTAATAATTAAATCTACATGTTGACCAGATTTTAGCATAATTATATTTTGATGATATTCGAAATCTTTATTTAAAGAACTTAAAATATTTTCATCGCCAAATATAATAATTTTTCCTCTAGAGGATAATGAATTTAACATCATTGGATAAATATTTTTCTGAAAAATCTCTCTTCTTTTTTCATTATGCAAAAATTCTTGATAATGATTTTCATAATATTTGGATAATGTATTACCATCACAAATAATTAAATCTAATTCCGGAAAACAGAATTTTTTATTTTCGGCATCAAAACAAAGTAATTCTTGATTTTTTAATAATAAATTCATGCGAGCTAAACTAAAACCTATAGGATGATAACGAGTAAATAAAGTATTATTATCATTTGAGACAATACAACCGCCATATACATTACCTTTAAATAGTTGATTGTGATTGATTTCTATTGCAGAAATGATTTTATTTAATATTAAACCTAAATCATTATCACAAGTCATATCGTAAATATTGGCATTTATTAACAATTCTGATCTAACTAATTCAGGTATTAAATGGTTAAAAAAATCTAAATTTAAAAACCTTTTCTTATTATTAATTCTTTGTTTTTGATATTCTATAATAATGTCTTGAAACACTTTATTCAAATTATGAATTGGTATTTGATTAATCATCAACATTATATTAGAAAGAAAATTAGAGTCTAATAAAATCAAATTATTTTTATATAAATTTATTTCTCTAAATAAATATTGATATTTAGTGTTATTAGAAATATCAATACTATAAAAAGCTTCATGCAGGTTGTCAATTAATTCTGATTCGGTTAATTGTTTATTTATTAATTTGTTAATTAAAGAAGACCAAAATAAATTTATAGATAACACAAAATTACTATTAATATCATTATTCTGAAAATCTTCACATAAATGTTTTTGCTCATATTGATATGACAAATATTTGAAAGTAATCAAACTGCATATCGATTTTGTAATATATTCGAATGTTTTAGGATATTTAATATATTCTTTTAATCCATGAATTAATTGTTGTTCGGGCGTATTATTATTCTTTAACAACATTAATTTTAAAATTCCATTTCCGCTATTTTTTGATATTAAATGAATAGCTATTTTTTTATTATTAAGGAATTTTTTATTTATAAAATAAAGATTTAAATTTATTTTTTATTTTTGATATTTGTTGTTCAAGTCTAATTTTTAAAGAAAAATAAATAAGAATAAAAAATTATTATGATATTAAAAGTATTAAGTGCAATAAATAATGCATTTTTAAAAAACTATTTCCGTTCCTGATTATTTCCTTTAATTAATTATTTTTATCTATTCACAGTATTTCATCAAACTAGCAATTATTAAAATAACGATATTTAGAACTCTTTTTAATTATCTTTTAAATCATATAATATTTGAAAATAAATATTTTTATATTTTACCAAATCAATCATTTTTATTTTTAAATTTTGAATTTGGTCTCTTTTTGCTTTTATTATCGGGTTCATTTCATCATGTTTTTTTTGAAAATCTTGAATTTTTTGCTCTTCTAATATCAAAGAAACTTTTTTAAAAGAAAAAATTTTCTTTTCTATCAATTTTTGTTTTTTTTGATTTAATTCTCTCGAAAGTCGAATTATTTCGGCATTAAAAGTTTTTTTTAACTTTTTATAATGGTGTAATTCTTTATTTAAAACTGAATAATCTTTCTGATATAAATTTAATTTGTTATCAATTTTTTTAATTTTATTTTGATATTTTAAAGAAATTTCTTCTATAAAATCTAACAAAAGATGATATTTATTTAAAATTTTAAAATTTTCTTCTTTTTTAGATTCGGATTTCGGTTGTCTTTGAAGTATTTTAAGAATGTGATTTTCATCCTTGTTTAGAAGGTTATTGAATAAAAAGTTCTTTTTTTTTGTAATAAAAATACAATAAAACATTAAAAAGAAAATAAGTAACAAAAATATTGTTAATAATTTTTTGTCTATTCTTTTATTCATTTTTTAAATTATTTAATTTCTAATTAAAATGGATTTCTATTGAAAATTTTAACATAAAAAACAAAAATAATTATAATTTTAATTTAAATTTTTAAAAAATTTTTCATTTAATTGTTCATTTTATTAATGATCATAGATATTTTTTTATTATTTTTTAATAATAAATTCTTTTTAGTTAATGAAAAATAAAAAGATTCTTAATTATAAATACATTCGGCAGAGGCAGTGTTTTCTCTAGCACTAAAAATTTGTTGTACTAATCGAAATTGTTATAAATTCAAATCTTGTAAAATACGTGTTTGTAGTTCAAAATTTGACTGATTATTATTTACATCATTAATGCGTTAATTAAAAGAGACCATTATTCATCGCCATAATTTGATTAATATTTTTTCATAAAAATATATTCCTAAATAACTAATTACAAATAAAAGTAAAAAAATATAATTTAGTTTTTACTCGAATCACTTTAAATTATAACTTCTTTTGGTTTATTTACAAAATAAAATATAATTTAATGTTATATATTTTTATTGATATAAGAAGATATAGATTATTTGCGTTTAACAACCGGATTTATATTTTAGTTGTTGCTGGATTTCATCATCTAATAAAAACTATAAATTACTGACTTCTTTCGCCCTATCAAGGTCGTTAACCTTGTTCTAGGGAGGGCGAGCTGGATCATTCCAGATCCAGTTTTACTCCTCCGACTACTAAGAAGTCGCTTTTTCCTTGGGCTATAATGACTTTAATTTCATTATTATTAGTTAATTTAATAACATTTCTATCATCATTATTCATTATCTCATTACTTAGAGTTAATATTGACTAAGAATAATCCAATAACAGGAAAAACTAAATACAATATATTAGTATCTTCTTCGCTACAAATAACAAAAGATGTTGCAAAACCATCAAAAATAATTTTGAATTCTTTAACAGTAAATACCTTTAAAATATCTTCTA
>NZ_JAOSIQ010000036.1 GCF_030586845.1 Candidatus Phytoplasma bonamiae
CTTTATCACAATAATACTCGTTAAACTGGTTTTAATTTCTAAAATTATTTTCTAGGCGCCTTATTTAACTTTTTTAGTGTTTATCAGTATTAGTGATTGGTAAAATCACTAAATGTTTAGGTTTCTTTGGTGTTTATTTATATAAGTTAAGAGTTATTTAGATATTTAATTTAACATTATAATTATTTAAAATTTTTGCTAAAAAATATTTAATTCTTTTAACAAGTTTTTCAGTTGTATTAAAGTGATTTATTAAATTATCAATATAAAAATAAATTTTATTATTTTATTTTTTATTTTAATGCTTTAAAAAGGAGTGCTCATTGAAACACAAAAAAACAAACTTATTTTTTATAATTTTTAGGTTAATTCTGGATGTATTATTATTATTATGTATTCTATGGTCTTTAATGTTGAATTTTAAAAATGATAAAGATTTGAAGAATTTAAAATCGAATATATATCGAAGAAATGAATCAAATTTGTTTAATTTAACTAATAGTTTTGATATGTCAGAATCTTTTTATCCGACCAATAGTGATAATTTTCTTGATTTTGAAACTTTATCTGGTTTTGAAGAAGAAAAAACAATAGCTAATTCGTTTATATTGTATATAAAAAAACCAGAACAATTTCAAAACATTGGCCAAGTTGAACCTCCTTTAGGTATTTTGTTATATGGTGTACCTGGAACAGGAAAAACTACTTTTGCTAGAGCTATAGCTAAAGAAACGAAATTACCTTTTTTTGAGATTAGTGCTTCTATTTTTTCTAAAAAATATAGAGGACAAGCGGTACAAATGATTAGAAATTTATTTAATGATGTTCGTAAAATATCTAAAAAATACCAAGGAGCCATTATTTTTGTAGATGAATGTGAAACTATTTTTCGTAAGTTAAATAATTTAGAAGGTGATTCAGAAATTACGAATATTGTTAATCAATTTAAAACAGAATTGACTTCAAATGAAAATGATCCGAAACATCCTATTTTTATTTTAGGAGCAACGAATAATTTTTCACAAATCGATGATGCTATAAAATCGCGTTTTTCTTATTCTATTGAAGTTAAACCAGGTAATAAATTAGAACGTAGAAAATTTTTAGAATTTTTAATGGATAAAAAACTTAAAAATCCATATAGTTCAGAAGCAAAAGATTTTTTATATGAAGTAATTAATGAAGCTTTAGATAGAATTGAATATAATTATTCTTTTTTAAAAACTAATCGTACTTTAGAAAATTTAATGAAAGCTGCTGTTATGAATTTTGCTATAAAAAGAGCTAATAATAAAAAAGAAACAGTTGATATTGATGATTTGAAAGAAGCTTATAGTAGAATTATTATTACTGATAAAGATTGGGCGCAAATAAACGGATAAATACAACAATCTAGCCAATTGTAACAAGTATGATAATCTTGTTAAGTCATATGATCGGTCAATCAAACGAAAGAATGATAGATTAAAGCAGATTATAAAAGCGAGTTGAGGAAAATTAACTATCCAAGATGATTTCGCAAGACTAAGATAGTAATGGATAAAGCTGAAATGCTCTAATCGCAAAAATGCTCGTAATATCAGAACCTACCTGGAAAGTTAATGAATACCGGTAGTTCAAGGTTATTATAATGATAAAATCTTGTTATTATAAATTATCACAGATATCTAACAACCTTGGAGTCTCGTGGAAATGTTCATATGTGTAAAAACAATACAATGAATCGATTTATCTATTGACACCACGAAAGCGAACCTAAAACTATCAGGCGTATTTATAACGAAAATTTGAGATTCCTAAAAACCAAATAAAACTTAGAAAGATAAAAGTCCTAAGAGGTTCAAGGAAAAAGCAACTTTTTAGTAGTCGGAGGAGTAAAACTTAATTTGGAATAATTAAGAAAATCGCCCTCCCTGGAACAAGGTTAACGACCTTGATAGGGCGAAAGAAGTTAGTAATTTATTGTTTATTCAACGGGATCAAAGCAAGAAAAACTTTTTTGAACTTAGAATATTATTCAAAATCATTAATTATTCAACAATAACTCAAACATGTTATGCACGAACCAATCTTATCAATTGTTTATTTAAATAACAACTAAAACAAAGGTTACAGAGGGTGTGGACGAAAAAAACTATAGATGATATCAAATTAAAAAAAATTAACAGTACCACCGCAAATAACATCAATAACCACACTACTAATCACAATTAGTTATTAGATAAATTTTATGATGTATAATTGTTATCATAATCAGAGAATTGTTACATAAAATATATGATATTAAAATAATTTAAGTAATCAAAAATGATCAGAATAAACAACTAATGAGTGGTGACATAACGTTAGTCCTCGAAAGAAGGTAAATTATGGCAAGCCGGATGCTTGGAAACTTGCTTGTCCGGTTTAGAGGGGGGCTGTTTGTAATAACTATCAGAAAGAAAAATTCTGAGATTGAAACGCAAATAATCTATCCCTATTAAAGATATTAAATGAAGTGGAAAAAGAATTGTTAAAATAAAAAGTATCTATTAAAATTGATTTAATCTAATTTTGATATCGAATTTGCCAAAGATATATGATCTTACAATACTTAATTATTAACTAAACAAATAATTATATAAATAAAAAAAGCTGTTTATTATAATAAACAGCTTTTATTTTTTTAAATTTAAAATTTTATTTTAATTTAAATTTGAAATTTAACAATATTTGGTTTATAGTTATTTATTTTATATATGATTAATTTATATATAAAACGTATAATAATTAAAAAATTAGTAATTGTAAAAATTATCAATATAGTTTTCCAATATCGAAAATTACTATTAAAAATATTATTATCATTAATAGTAACATAGTTAGAATTATTATTTTCAGGAATCAAAATTTTTCTAAAAACTAAATGAAATTGATTTTTTATTTCATTATATTTTTCAATAGATTTTTCAAAATTGTTTTTAGCGAGATCATATTTTAAATTAGAAACGATAAAATCTTTATTATTTTGTTGCGTTTCGGCTTCTAACATAAAATCTTCTCCTTTGTTGAGAAAATGAAGAGCATTATTGTCTTTATTAGATTCTATTTCTGATTTTATATTATTTAATTGGTCTTTTATATCTTTATTATTAGCGAAATAAAAACTTAATTCTAATAATTTAGAAATTTCTTCTTTATTTTTATTGACTATTTTTTTTGTGATTAAAGAGTTATTTTTTTTAACTTTATTGATATTGGGATAGATTAATTCGGTTTAGAAAAAACTACAATAACTTTTTCATATTCGCAATTAGCCCCCCGGAGAACCGGACAAGCAAGTTTCCAAGCATCCGGCGCCTAATATCTTTGTTATTGCTAACTTAAATAAATTATTATTAATTTATTTTATGATATTCTCAAGTATTATTTTATTTCAAACTTTAAAATATTTAAGTTTTTAGAATATTATCAATTAGTGATTATTAATAATATTTGGTTAAATTATTATATTATGAATTTATGTTTTATATTATTAAATTAATAATTTAATCATTTTTTAACAAAATTTAATTTTTATTTTTTGACGTCTTGAGAGTCTTCTAATTTTTTATCAAATTTATTTATTCTCGATATCGGAATAAGCGTTTTCGTTATTGAATTGCTTTTTCTTTAGATGGATATTTGTTAGCCAATAGTTGTGAGTTTTTATTTTTATCTTCCTTAATAAGTTTATGGTTTTTTAATTCTTCTAAGAATTTATAACTTTTTAAATAGTTTTGATTGTTTTTTAGCGATTTTATTTTTGATGAGAATTTTCTAATCATTATTATCAATATTTGATAATTTATGATATGGAAGTATTCGCGAATATCAATTTGAATGAATTAATATAGTTTTTGGAATTTTTATTTAATTATTTTTTTTAATAATCATGTCATAATTTTCTAAGTAAGAATTAAAAATTTTTTATTCGGTGAATTGTTTTCATAATATATTATTACATTAATATAGTTTGTTATATCATTCTGTCTTGGAAAATAATTGGGATGATAAAAATTTTTTTATCTGGTCCATTCGATATAAGTTTTCTTAATCTATTTCTTCTTTCGAGATAAATTTAAGAATATCAAAGATATTGAAACTCTTTCGCCTTGTAAAGGTTATTACCCTTCGCCTAGGTCGGGTTAGCCTTAAATATTCCAATTTGAGGATGAAACCGACGACTACTCTAAGTTTCGCTTTTCCCTTGAGCCTAGC
>NZ_JAOSIQ010000037.1 GCF_030586845.1 Candidatus Phytoplasma bonamiae
ATATTGAATTCTATTCAATGTTCGTGAAAGTTTAGTTTCTGATGAAACCGTTGTTGATATGATATATCAACTCCTTCCTTGATGCCATTGAATAAATAATAAATTACTTTCTGCTTTCGCCCTATAATAGTAGTAATTAACTCTCTTCTCGGTAAGACGATTAGCTAGCTTATTCCAAAACTAGATTTACTCTTACGACTACTAAACAGATTCTTTATCCTTGACCATCCGGACTTTTATTTCCGGATTAGTAAACTTAATTACTTAGTTTTAGGATTCTCCAAGTTACCTTAAATTTCTACCTTAATCCTTTAGGGGAAGTAACCTTCTTATTGGAAGGCTGATTCCAGGTTTTCTTTTTGATAAACTACTCAATACTTATCTTTTGTATTAGTAGGATCTGGACTACTCGTTTAAGCAACTTTCGAGCAGGTTGGTTAATTACATCAATTTTCCTTCTTAGGCCATTTCAGGCTTCTCCATGGAATTATTTGGTGGCGGCGTCTTCTTGACTAATTTGCTTTCGTCGCAACCCGCTTTTATGGTCTGCTATAATCTATCATTCTTTCGTCTGATAAACCGACCATATCCTTTCAGGGTTTATCGGCGCCCTGGCTATTGGTTAGATAGCACGAAATTTAGGCCTCTTTGGCGCCCAAAGAAATAATATAATTTTTATTATTTTCAAAATATATTAATCAATTATAACATTACTCGCTTTTTTTATAGCTTTAACAATAGCCTCAGTACATTCGGGATTAAATATAGAAGGTAAAATATTTTCTTCAGTTAATTCAGAATCAGGAATAATAGATGCTAAAGCATAAACAGCAGCTAACTTCATTTCTTCTGTAATTTGAGTCACTTTGCTATCTAAAGCTCCGCGAAAAATTCCCGGAAAAACTAATAAATTATTAATTTGATTAGGAAAATCTGAACGTCCTGTTGCTACAATACGAGCATTACCTTTTTTAGCTTCTAAAGGCATAATTTCTGGTACTGGATTAGCTAAAGCAAATACAATTGCATCCTTATTCATACTAGCCACCATCTCAGGAGTTAATAAATTAGATTTAGAAACGCCAATAAAAACATCTTTATTTTTAATAATTTCAGTTAAATTTCCGGTTTCATTATAAAAATTAGTTATTTGGGCCAATTTTTGTTGATTTACATTCAATAATTCTGCATCTTTAGAATTGATTGCTCCATTTTTATCAACTAATACAATGTTTTTAGGTTTTAATAAAAGCAATAACTTAGCGATAGCTGTACCTGCCGCTCCTGCTCCTAAAATAACTATTTCCGCTTCGGATATTTTTTTATTAACAACTTTTAAAGCATTAATTAAACCTGCAGAAACAGCAATAGCTGTTCCATGTTGATCATCATGAAAAACAGGGATTGATAATTTTTGTTTTAATTTTTCTTCAATTTCAAAACACTCAGGAGCTTTAATATCTTCCAAATTAATAGCACCAAAAACAGAAGAAATTTTACTAATAATATTAATCATTTCATCAGGATCTTCAGAATCAATACAAATAGGATACGAATCAATATTAGCAAATTTCTTCAATAAAACAGCTTTGCCTTCCATTACCGGAATAGAAGCCAAAGCACCAATATTTCCTAAACCTAACACTGCTGTGCCATTACTAATAACTGCCACGTTATTACCTTTAGAAGTATATTTATATACATCTTGAGGATTATCTTTAATTTTTAAACATGGCTCTGCTACTCCCGGAGTATAAACAAGTGCTAGTTCTTTTAAATTATTAATTTCTACTTTAGATACTGTAGCTAATTTACCTTTTTTTTGCGCATGTAATTTTAACGCTAATTCTTGATTATTCATCAATTAATCGCTCCTGTTTATATTTGAATTATTTATAAAATTTATCTATGAAATTTATTACCAAACAAAACATTAATCTTAAAATTTTAAAAATGAGTAAAATCATTATTATCATTAAAAATAATACAAAATAATCGACACCAATAATAATAATGTATGAACTTTGGCAAAATGTCAACATAAATTTATTTTTTTAATAAAAAAATTTTCTTTTTTTAATAAACTTTAATTTTTAATATCGAAATTGTCATATATAAAATATGATATACTTTATTTTTCGTTAATAATATCAATAGGTTTTTTAAAAGTGATTTTTATAATTTGAATAAAAACAATTAATAAATAAAATAAATCCCAACACAAAAAAATATATATAAAATCTCGCAAATTTGAAATTAATATAAGGAATATAAAAAAATAATAAATAAACCAATTATTAAATTTGAAATAAAAAGAATTTCATTAAAACTGAAATTAAAATCCAATTATTATTGCAATTTCTGTGAAACAAAATAGATAAAATATAAATTTTCAGCTTCCAAAGGGATTTTCAAAATTCCTATATTCCTATATCTTATTTAAAATAGCATTTATTTGTAAAAATAATTATCATAATTGTAGAAAAAATAGCTAAATAAAAATTATTCCAAAAGTATATAGCAAAGCCAATTGGCAATATTTCTTAATCAATCATATTAAATAATTTTATAAAAGGAATTATCGATAAAATAAAATTTTTTTGTTTCAAGGTATTGTTGTGATTATTATTCATTTCAAAAAAATAATGATAATCATCCGCTAAATCAATTTATTATTTCATTATGAAATAAATCTTAAGTAAAACCTATTATTTTGAAAAAATTAAAATTTGTTTTCTTTTTCATAACTTTTTTTTGAATTATTACCAGAATTATAATTTTATTTAGTGTTGATTTAGGCAATAAAAATATATTTTTATTACCTAATTTTTCTTCTTCATAATATTTATCTAAAAACAATGATTTAATAGTATATAAAAATTTTTGCTTCTTACTATTTTGTAATAATTTATATTTTTATTGGCAAAAAATTATTATAATACCGACAACAAGTCGAATATTGATTTTCATTTAAAGTTTCAATTAATTATCTAAGTTTATTTAATATTAATATCTAATAATCACTAATTACTGCAATAATGAAAATTGATTATAAAATAATATCTGTTTTAGGTATAAGATTTTAAAATTCGTCTAAATAACGAGAAACATACATTTTATTTTTACTCAAATTCATTGGTTTTTGGTAACTCAGGGTTTTCCAAAATTTTTCATTTTCAAATATACCTATTTACATCGAACCGAATTTGATGTTGAAAAAATAAATTAAATTTCGATAATTATTGCCTTCTGTTAAGTTATTTAATAATAACTTTTTAAGATAGCAAACACTTATTATCGGGTATAAATGAATTTTCAGATGTTTTCGTTTCAAAAAAACAAACTAATTCCGAGTAATTAGCAACATAATATTTTAATCATCTCAACCTTTAAATGAAAATAAAATTTTGTGTCTTAATTATTTTTAAAATTGATTTAATGATATGAAGAAACTGATACAAATAATAAATATAGCTCACGTTAATCATAATAAAGCTAAAAAAATATCGGTTAATATAACATGAAAAACAAAGAAATAATTTTTAACTTCATATGATTCAAAATCATAAAAAAGATGATCTTGAACATAATTGAATTATGCGAAACTAAAATAATTCATTTTTTATTAAAAAATTTTTTTAAATAGCTTTAATATTTATTTTTCAATAATACTATCTAAAGAGTTTGTAGATCATCAACTCATAAAAAGCAGGTTCCTATAATTATAGCTATCGCAATAAATACTCATGTTTTCTTGACCTCCAGATGATTTTTTCATACATTTTACCAAAATAATTTAATCGGCTAAATCGAGAATGTTATTAATAAAATAATATTATAAAACTTTTCTATTTTAAATAAAAAATTTATTAACCAAGATATTAAAATAGAACAAACAAAACCAATAAAAAAACCAATTATTTTTATAGGTAAAATTATAATAAAATAATACCAGCTAATTACAAAAATTATTAAAAAAATAAAACTAAACATATTTTTCTCGCATTTCTTTAAAAATAAATTTTCATAAATTAAAAAAATATAAAAATCTTGCAAAT
>NZ_JAOSIQ010000038.1 GCF_030586845.1 Candidatus Phytoplasma bonamiae
AACCCGCTTTTATGGTCTGCTATAATCTATCATTCTTTCGTCTGATAAACCGACCATATCCTTTCAGGGTTTATCGGCCCTGGCTATTGGTTAGATAGCATGAAATTTAGGCCTCTTTGGCGCCCCCATATAAATAATAATGAATAAATTAATTTCTTTTTTGTTAATTTTAACAGAATTAAAAACAATCTCCTTTTAATTAAATATTTTTTGAATTTATTTTGTTAATTTCTTTATTTGTGATATACTTCTAATACTTTACATCATTATGCGATTATAAATAATAATGCATAAATTTAAATAATTTATAATAACATTGATATTATAACAAATCTCTATTTTAAAACTCATAATTATAATTTATTTAACTATGATTATTAGTATTCATATAGTTTATTGGGAGAGGTTAAATTTAATCTTTAAAACATAATTATTAAATTTAAAATATTTTATTTATTTTATTAAATATTCTATTTCTTTAATTTCTTTAGGAATATTAGATGATAAATTAATATTTCCTTTTTTTTTAACAATAATGTTATCTTCAATTCGAATTCCTAAATTTAAATAATCAATATATAAACCTGGTTCAATAGAGATAATACTATCTTCTCCGACAGGCTTTTCTACATCTATATCTATTACATCATGTATATCTAATCCCAAGTGATGACTAATACTGTGATAAAAGTAATTTTCAATTTTTTCTTCAAATCCAAGTTTTTGCATACCTTTAGATAAGATTTGTTTTCCATAAGTATTCAAATCTTTCATACTATGTTCAGGTTTAACCCAATTAATTAATTCTTTATTAGTTTTCAATACTAAATTATAAATTTGATATTGTATAGGTGTAAATGTAGATTTAATAGGGAAACAACGAGTAATATCCGAAGAATAATCATTTATTTTTACTCCAGAATCTATTAAACATAAATCGTGATTATATAAATAAGAATTATTTTTATGATAATGCAAAATTAAAGCATTCTTTCCTGAAGCGACAATAGTTTCAAAAGCATTTTGAGCTTTATTCATAGCCCAAAAGTAATGTAAATGAGCTGCTATTTCAAATTCATATTGGCAATTCTTTAATTGTTTGAATAAATACATAAAAGATTGATAATGTATATCGATAGAATGTTTAATATAGTTAATTTCGTTTTGATTTTTTTGTTGACGTAATTTGAATAAAATTCGAGAACTATTAGATATTTCAATACATGGCCAATAATTTAAAAATTTATATACTTGCTCATAACTCCAACAATATTTTAATTCTTTACAATTGTTTGGGATATCAAAATAAATTTTTGGCGATAACAATTTTAATTCAGAAATTTGCTTGTTAATCTGAAAATGAAATTCTTTCGTTTCAAAAATATTAGTACATGAAATTTGTGAAATATCAGAAATTTGTTTTTTCTCCAATTGATCATTTTTCCATAATTTATTCATAGGATCAATATTAGGAACAAATAAAAAACTTTGTTTTGTTGATGATTTTTTTACCACAATTAAAATAATATAAGGTTGTTTGATTCCTGTTAAGTAATAAAAATTTTTATCAACTTCAAAAGGAAATGATTGATCTCCACTTTTATATTGAGGATTACCTGAATAAAATACAGCTATAGAATTATTAGTTATACAATCAAAAAAATTTTTACGATTATTAAAAAACATATATTAAAATACCTCTAAAAACATTATTAACATGATTAATCTTTTTAACAAAATTATCTAAATTTAGAAATTTATTATATTTAGAAAACTAAAATGAAATAAATAAATTTACTTTAAGTAGTTAATTATTAATCTTATATTTAATAAGTTATAAATTATAATATTACTATATTTAATATAATTTGATCTTTTGGATTAAATTTAAAATATTTTAAAATCTTCTTATTTAAAAAATAATATCATAAAAAAAGAAAGGTTAAACAATAAAATTAATTAAAAAATGTTACATACTCGATCCAATAATTTAAAAAATATTTTGTATATACTTTTATTTATACTTCATGTAATCATAATTTGGTTTGTTTATCGTTGTTTTATAACCCGTAAAAGAAAATTATATTATTGTAATCATAATTATATAGAAATAACTAATAATGATCAATATTTAGGAATAACTAATAATAATCAATATTCCGAAAACCGCCAACTAGTTTCAAAAATAGCTTATTTAGGATGGGAACAATTTATATTAGGATTAAAAGATAATAATTATAAAGAAGCTTATGAAAACCTTGTTAAATGGGAAAAACCGTCATTAAATATGAACGAAATTCAAGAACAAATTTTTAATCAAACATTAGATACTGCATATCCTTTTTTAATACAAAGTACTATTGATTTTTTATCTAAAAAAATAAATAAAAAAATATTACTGATTATCCAAATGTATAATAAATTTAATAAAGAAACATTTTCACATGATTTTCATTCTTTATATCGAAGAAAAGATAGTTCTTTTATTGAATTAAAAATGAAAAATTTTGAAAACCAACATTTTTATATTAAAGAATATAATGATACACCTGGAGATGGTTATTGTTTTTTTCATGCTCTTAAAAAATTATTAGATCATTCTGAAATGCCTAATTGGTTAGATCAAATTAACGAAGATTTGCAAAAAACGAAATTAAAATTTAAAGCTTCAAAATCCCCAAATTAATTAATTTATTAAAAGATAATAGAAAATATTTTTTTCAAAAGAAATGGTGACAATATGAGCAAAAAAAAAACATTTACAATATATTTATTGCGATATTATTGATTTGGTTCTTAATCATGTTAAGCTATTTTATAATATTATTTTTTCCAATAATGAAAAAATCTTCTCCAATACCTCTTGTAAATATTTCTAACAATTCATATACAGAAAATCCTTCAATTTATTTTAATTTAAATAATGTAGTAAAAGATAAAGTATTTTATTATAATTTGTTTGGTAGATTCGGTTATTTTTTTGGAACTTCTAAACTTATAATGGAAAAACAATTAAGAGAAAATTTTCATTTCGATCCGAAATCTAATATTGAATATAATAAAAATACTGGGGTAGTTAGAATTTATAATATTGATAAAATACTAAATAATAATATTTTAATAGGAGAAACTTTTTTGTTATTAAATTATGGGGTTTGGAAAATGAGAGATATTTGGACTTGGGCCTTTCAAATTTATTTTATTGCATATAAAGATGATTATAGTAATAATTACAATTATAGAATAAAAGTTAAAAAAAAATAATATTAATAATTTTTAATTATTAATAAAAATTGTCCGATTAATTTATTTGCTAATATTTACAACCGGATATTAAAAATAATCAAAATTTCTTCAGCAAAATTTAGCTTAATAAATTTTTATAATATATTTTATTTTTTAATTATTAGTTATATGATATAAATCAAGTATTTATTTAAGATTTTATTTATCATTATAATTTATTAATTTTATTTTAAAATATTAATTTAAAATCTTAAATTGTTTAATTTTTAATTATTAGAAATATAATAAACTTCGAAATTTTAATAATTTTAAAAATGCTATTTAATATTAAATGTCTAAAGGAAATTTTGTTATCTAAAATGATGTGGCAAAGTTTTCAATAATAAAAACCAGATTAACTAATGTTTTAAACAATAATAATTATAATAATCTTAATTATGATTTAAGTTTATAAAACTGAAGATATTTGAAATTTCCAAATTTTTATATACGATTTTACATAAAATTATAAAATTTTAAAAAGAAAAAATAATACTTAATTTTGTACACTAATATATAAATCAACTTTTTTAGAAAAAGGTTAACGATTTTGATAGGGAGAAAAAAAAAATATCAATAAAATTCAATTGCAAAGGAGTAAAAGGGAAAAAAACTAAATTATTACTAAAAAAATTATTAATTATTGTAATCCAAGCTAATAAAAAAGTAAAAATAGTTTTAGTTAAAAAA
>NZ_JAOSIQ010000039.1 GCF_030586845.1 Candidatus Phytoplasma bonamiae
GACTACTAAGAAGTCGCTTTCTCCTTGGGCTATAATGACTTTAATCTCATTATTCGTTAATTTAATAACTCGCCTTTAGGATTCTCCCAGTTACGCTAAATATCAACCTTGATTCCTTAGGGGAAGTAACCATTTATTCATGGTGAGATTCCAGGTTGGTTAAGTGATAAACTATCCAATACTTATCTATTATATTAATATTCTCTAGACTGCTCGGTTTCAGTAGTTTGCGAGACAGGTTTTGTTATTACATCTGCTTATCTTCTTAGACCATTTCCGGCTTACCCTTAGAACCATTCGGTGGCGGTGTCTTCTTGACTAACTACTTCATCGCAACCCGCTTTTAAGAACTGCTGTAATTCTTGATGGTTTCTTTTCAAGAACCGTTCTTAGCCTGTCAGTGTTTATCGCACTGGTGATGGGTTAGTTCACTCGATATTTAGGCTTCTTTGGCGATATTCAAAATTTATAGATAATTATCATAAAAGTTATTTATATCTTTTTTAATATCATGAAAATAAAATTTTAATTTTTTTATTAATAAATGTATAAAATTAAATAATGTAAAATATTACAGCAACATTTTCTCAAATAAATTAAAAATGATTAAAAGAACTCATTATCATTCGATAAATATCCAAAAATTTAATAATAAATAATTTTAATTATATTAGATTTAAATCATTTTTTAACTTTTCCGCCATAAATATTTAAATTCATATTAGGCATTCCTAAATTTTTGGATTGTACTAAACTAATCAACATATGAGAAGAATTAAAAATATTTATTTTTTCGATAAAACGAGAATGTAATTGAGAAGATAGTGTATTTTTCTCTAATAAAAAAAATTCAAATTGATTCTCTAAATTATTATAATGAAGAGCAAATCCTAAGGTTTTTTTAAAATTATTGTTGTCTATATATAAACGAATATTTTGATGTATATAATGGGTAGCCTCTTTATTTTGTTTTAACATTTCATAACTGTCTATCGCTCCCGGAAGTAAAAGATTACAAATTAATTTACTAGAAATAAATTTAGTTGTTTGATTCAGACCAGTTTTGAAAATTTTTAAATTTATTTTATCTTTAATTTTTTGAATTACTTTTTGTTTAATATGATTTTTAAGAATATTATTTTCCAAAATTTTTTGATAAAAATTTTGAATATTAAGACCTAATTCAGCCATTTCTACTTCGGATGCTTCATTAAAAAAAATATCTTCATAAGGTATTCGATCTAACTCATTTTGCAAAAAATTCTCTAACAAATCATAACTCATAGAAAATAAAGAATTAGACATATCACAATTACACAAAACGATATCAATACAATAAATATCATTTAACTGATCAGGATCTAAAAAAAATATACCTTTTTCCGGATGATATTGAATAAAATATTTCAAAAATTCATTAATAAAGGCGATTTTATCATCTGAATCATTAATATATTTATCACTAGTAACTTCTTTAACTATGTCTAACGCTTTAAAAAATCTATTAACAGGAAATAATAAATTACTCGTTAAAATAGTAGTGTTTTTTATAATTTGTTTAGTATTAGCGAATTCTTGATAAGTTTTACAAGGAACCATTTTAAAAGGGAAAAAATTATAAAAAACATAAGCTTTTTCAGAAAACATATGACCTTTTTCGTGACGCCAATGAACAGCATAATGTTTTGTATTATAATCTTTTTCGTAATTCTCAATATCAAAAGCGAATAACTTTAAAAAATTATTATGAAATAACCAAATTAATTGAATTAGAAATAAAAATATTAAAAATTTATTAAATTTGAATAATAATTTCATATTTTTATAAACTCCATAACTTTGATTTTAATTGAATAAGTTTTAACAATATATATTTTTAAATCATAACCGATAAATTAAATTCTAAAATAAATTAAATTTTAATTTATAATTTTTATTAGATTTATATACGTAAATTCTTAAGATAATTTAATTTTCTTTTAAGTTTTTGAATAGCATTTTTACGTATTTTTTGAACTTTTTTAGGAGACATTTGTAAAGAAAAAGCTATTTCTCGATAAGAAATTTTTTTATAACATTGAAAATTATTAAAAAACCCAAAACTTAAACCAATAATTTTAAATTCTGATGAATTTAAAGTTTGTTTTATTTTTTGAATCCAAAATTCATAATCTACTTGGTTTAACCAGTTTTGATGAGGATTTAAAGAATAGTTAGCAAAAGAATAATAAATAGTGTCTTGAAAATTAGTATTAACTACATAAAAATTTTTTTGAGGTACAACCGGAATATGACTATGTCGAATCAATTCACGAATTACAAATTTAATAGTTGGTCTAGCATAAGCAATAAAATCATAACCTTGATCTTGATAATAACCTAAAGCGCGAATTAAACCTAAAAAACCTTCTTGAATTAAATCTGATTTGTCCAAAATAGAAGGATAATATTTAAATTGATTGACAATTTTATAAACTAAAGGCGCATGAACTTCAATTAATTGATTTCTAATAGATAAGTTATTTTTATCTTTTAAAAAGAGCGAAAATAATCTTTTTCTTGGCATATGTTTCCTTTCTAAAACGTTATTAAAATTAATAATTACTAAAATAAATCTTGACAATATATTTTGTAAATTGAAATTTATTATAGTTACATAAATTTCATGAATCAAGATCTTTATTACATGCTAAAAAATTTACCACATAAACAAACTTAAATTAAAATTATTTTCTTCTAAATTATCCCAATTTCTTTTTTTTAATAATAAGAATATGAAAACATATTACTTATCGAAATGTATATTTTTGGTATATATAAAATATTTAAAATTAAATTTCATTTGTTCTTTATTTAGTTAGGTAAAAAAGTTTAAAATTTCTTATTAAAATAAAAAAACAATATTTTCAAAATAAATATCGGTTTAATAAATTTAAAAATAATAATTTTTTTAATTTTAAAATTTATTATTTTTAAAATAAAAATTAAGATTAAGAATAATTAATGACTATAAAAATTTTTAATAAAGTATTAACATAAAAAAATCATTAAATATTAAAAAAATTATTTTAATCAAATAATACTAATATCTTCTGCTTAAATAACATATAATATTATTAACAATTTTATATGTTATAATTAAATTAGATATTTTATAGATTTAGAATATTTTTCTATTGATAAAATATCTTAATATTCCTTCTTTAAAAAGGGGATACATGATAACTTTAAAATGAAATTTGAAAATTTGAAAACAATTAAACATTATAAATTTGAAAAATAATTAAAATTTATCTAACAAAAATATTATTTACTAAATATAACTATATTTATTACATAATTTTTAAAAATAAAAAGAAAAGAGAATTAATAACTAATATTAAAATTTTAGATAAAAATAAAACAAATATTTTATTATTTCAATATTTAATTCTAATCATATTGTTTTTTAAATGTTGTTTAATAAACCCGCTTTTAGCTCATTTTTCTGATGACAATAAGCAAAAAATAATAGATTTAAAAAATAAAATTTTTCAATATCGAATGATTTTAGATTCAGATTTAAATCAAAACCAAAAATTAAATAAAGAATTAGATATATTATCATCAGAAGACAAAGAGAAATTAAAAATTTTTCTAAATGATATTGAAGTTCAAAAAAAAACATATATTACAGAACTCAATAATTTTCAAACGAATAATCATAAAGATAATGAAGAAGTAATATTGTTACAAATATTAGAAAAACAAGAAAAATCTTATATAGAATTAGGGCGCAAAAGATGCTCATAATTCCGCTATTTAACGCATAGCCTAGAGTGATAATCTCTAGAGGTCACGTAAACACTGCAAGGTGGGCTTGATCAACTAGTTCGAAAGAAGAGTTGATAACAGCAAAAGCACGAAAGCGAGATGAGATGAAATATCTAGTCAATAAGTCGACGCCAGACCAGA
>NZ_JAOSIQ010000004.1 GCF_030586845.1 Candidatus Phytoplasma bonamiae
CGCAACCCGCTTTTAAGAACTGCTGTAATTCTTGATAGTTTCCTTTCAAGAACCGTTCTTAGCCTGTCAGTGTTTATCGCACTGGTGATTGGTAAAATCACACGATATTTAGGCCTCTTTGGCGCCCTAACTGATTCATTAGTAAATTTTTGCATTTAATTTATTAAAAACTCACTTCCTTATATTATTATGATTATTATTTTTGCAAAAATAAATTAATTTTTTTATAATTAACAATAAAAAAAGACTTTTTCAAGTCTTTTTTTAATGGTATATAAAAATAAATTAAAAAATTTTATGAATTCTAACAGCTTTTAAACCTTGTTGGCTAGATTCTACATCAAATTCAAAAAGAGCACCTTGATAAAAAAAGTTTCTTCTATCTTCAGGTGTCATATCTATAACAGATCTATCTGCTATTTGTGTAACGTGAAAAAAAACTTCTTCTAATATTTTAGTATCTAAACCAATCAACTCTTTAATTTCTGAATATTTTTCATTCATATCCTCATGTGAAACTTCAGAATCTGATAACATATTTTTTAATTCTTGTACTTTATTTTGTAACATTAACTGTTGTTCTTGTGATAAATTAGGATTTCTATAAATAAATCCATAATTACCTCTTTCTTCGTGATTATCCATTGTTCTTTTTTCGGAAAAAAACTTTAAATAACCTATACTACGTGGACTAATTTGATCTGCTGACATTTTAAACAAACTCCTCTGCAATTGCATTCTAATTTCATTCTCTAATTTTATTTTAATTAGTCGAAATAGTCACTTTCATTATACACAAATTAATAGTAAAATTAAATATTATATTTCACAATGAAATAAATAAAATTTAATGTTAAACATTTTAATTTTATTTATTTCATTAAATTAATGTTTATGATATAATTACTCGTTAAGAAAATAAAAATATAGCCCTTATAGTTTAATGGTAAAACGCATCAATGGTAATGATGTAATATAAGTTCAATTCTTATTAAGGGCACCAATTATTTTGTAAAAAACAAGAATTTTTTTGGTAAAATTTAATAGTAATATTAAAATAAATAATAAATATTTTAAAAGATGGTTAATATAATTTTTGTAATTAAATCGCGGGTGTCGTATAATGGTTATTACATATGCTTGCCAAGCATATAATGAGGGTTCGATTCCCTTCGCTCGCTCCACAAATTTTCTAAAAGTTTATAATATTAAATAAAAATATAAAAAGTTAAAAATTATTAAATTATATAATAAACATAAATAAAGCATATTATTTTATTAAATTTTAAAATTATTCTTCAAATAAGAATTAACAAATATTTTAATTTTTAATTTAATAAAATAATATATTTGATATAATAAAAAAATTTCAAACAATTTTAAAACTATATAAATAAAAAAAAGAAATGTTTTTTAAGATAAAAAACACTTAATTTAAAACATTTCTTTTTATTATTTTTAATTGATGACGTTTAATTATTAAACTACGTTTAGCTTGAAAATCTCCAGGATGATTTTTATACGGATAGATAATTTACGTTTCATTAATAGGATTTATTATTCCTATCAACTATTACCAACAGCCCCCGTCCAAACGGTGCGAGCAAGTTTCCCAGCACACCGCTTTCCATAATTTATCCCTATTCTGGGTTTAACTTCGTGTCACCACTGGTTAAATGTTTATTCTTGACCTTTTACTCTTTTTGAATATTCAAAAATATCATTCATCAATAAATTACTTTCTGCTTTCGCCCTATAAGAGTGGTTAACTCTCTTCTTGGTAAGACGATTAGCTAGCTTATTCCAAAACTAGGTTTACTCTTACGACTACTAAACAGATTCTTTATCCTTAACTATCAGGGCTTTGATTTCCTGATTGGTAAATTGAATTACTTAGTCTTAGGATTCTCCAAGTTACGCTAAATTTCTACCTTAATTCTTTAGGGGAAGTATCCTCTTTTTTGTGGGAGGCTGATTCCAGGTTTTCTTATACGATAAACCACTCAATACCATATTAATATATTAGTGGGTTCTGGACTTTCCGTTTAAGCAACTTCCGGAACAGGTCTTATTATTACATCTATTTTCCTTCTTAGGCCATTGCAGGCTTCTCCATGGAATTATTTGGTGGCGGCGTCTTCTTGACTAATTTGCTTTGGTCGCAACCCGCTTTTATGGTCTGCTATAATCTATCATTCTTTCGTCTGATAAACCGACCATATCCTTTCAGGGTTTATCGGCCCCTGGCTTATTGGTTAAATAGCACGAAATTTAGGCCTCTTTGGCGCCCAATATGATAAGATAATATTTCTATATCAGCAGTTAATAAATTAAACTGTACTTTATTAGAACCAGTATTAATAAGATTAGCATCATATTGTTCTACAATTTTTTTCTTTTGTTCTTTATTCAAAGCCATTTTGTCAAACTATATCCTTTCAAAAAACTCAAAAAACCAAATTAACTAAATTAATAAATTACAATATATAATCTGTTTCATAGACAATTATAATTTTAAAAAATTTTCCACATCTAAAATAAAAATAGTAGCTCCACCAACAGAAACTTCAGAAGGTAAAGAATAATAAGCAGAAAATTCATTTAAAATATCATTAGGTATGATTTGTGTTTTCTGTCTAGAATGGAATTTAATAATTTCTATAGCTTGTTCTACTTTATCCGCTGATAAACCTATAATCAAAGTAACATTTTTTTTGCTCAAAAATCCTCCTTGAGTTGATAATCTTGTGCTAAAAAAGTTATTTTTACTCAAATTATGTTGTACTTCATCAGCATCTTCCGACGAAACAATAGCTAAAATTAATTTCATTTTTTTATTCATATGCTAACATTATATAATATTTAAATATATAAAAAATATTATTTTATAATAAAAATTTTAAATTATTAAAAAAGTGGAGGCCCTGAACGGATTCGAACCGATGTTCAAGCTTTTGCAGAGCTATGCCTTACCACTTGGCTACAGGGCCAAATAAAATAATAACAAAAGATTTAAAATATTATTTTTGAAGATAATCTAAATAATAAATTGAAACTTTGTTATATTTATATATAGAATTCAAAATAATGTAAATTATTATTTTCTGAATTATTAAATAAATTAATTTATTATTTTTTCTCTTTATGAAGTAAATATTTCCTTTCAAAAGGACAATATTTATTCAATTCCAAATTTTTAGGATTTTGTTTTTTAATAGAGATAGATTATTTGCGTTTTGATCTCAGGATTTGTCTTTCTGATAGCTATTACAAATAGCCCCCCTCTAAACCGGACAAGCAAGTTTCCAAGCATCCGGCTTGCCATAATTTACCTTTTTTCGAGGACTAAATTAATGTCGCCATTATTTAGTTTGTTTATTCTTATCAATTATTTAATATTATTATTAACCACATTACACTAATTTATTTAAATTACATACTTTTTGAGTATACTTGCTCAAATAAAAAATCTACGAAAAAAATAAAAATTCTCATATCCGCAAAATTTACTTTTGTTTCTCTCCTGATATCACAATAAACACTCCAAATAATTTATTTTGATCTTATGATTATCTGAATTTATACACTCTAAACTAAGTATTCTTTATCATTCTAACAATGAATATTTTTATTACCTATTCAATTGTTTTAAACAAATGTATTCTCATAAACAGTTCAGGTTCAATATAAATTGAATCTAATTTTTTTATCTAGACAAAAATAATTGAGTTATTAACAATCTAATCTTTTTATATATCAACATTATTTCTAATCATTTTGTTGGTTAAAGTTTCCAATAATATCTTTTCTGATTATCTCTATCTGAACTTATAACTCAACCATATTATTCAGCATATTCCTTAAATTTATTTATTGAAATTTAAATTTGTACATTTTTTCCCAAAGTATTTTTCATTGTTTAAATAATCTTGATAATGCCAATGAAATTAAAATTAACAATGTAAAACAAAAACCTTATTCATTTATGTGGTCGGAACAATTTTGTTGGCTTTATTCTTAATGATTATAAATTGTAAATCTTTGTGTGAACCATTTTATAACTCAGTTTTTTTTGATGTTTTTGGGTTATTTTGTAATTTATTAAAACCTAATAATAAAATCATTTCTATAACGAATATACTCAACTCTTAGATTCAGATTTATATTGATTTAACTATCTAATATTCTTTGTTTATTGCTAAGATACTTATTTTATTATTTTAAAATTTCAAAAAAGGAATTAAGGTAAAAGTTAATAGATTTTTTTATCCTTTTGCAATAAAACCCTATCATCTTATCGATATTGTTAATAAATAGTAGTATTCAACATAATCCATATTGTATTTTTTAATTTTTTTTACATTTGATAAAATTATGGTCGTTTGGTTAACATCATTTGTCTCAACACAGTATTTATAAATTACGGTTTAATCGAAAACATGATAATAGTTGATAAGGTTTTATTCATATCCCAATTTGAGTTTTTGTTTAATGCTTTGTTTCGGTTTTTTTAATGAATGAATTTAGAATAATCTTCAAAAGTTCCAAAAGACTTAATTTCTTGATAATATCGAATAAACAATAAATTACTAACTTCTTTCGCCCTATCAAGGTCGTTAACCTTGTTCTAGGGAGGACGATTAACTGGATCATTCCAGATCCAGTTTTACTCCTCCGACTACTAAGAAGTCGCTTTCTCCTTGGGCTATAATGACTTTAATCTCATTATTCGTTAATTTAATAACTCGCCTTTAGGATTCTCCAAGTTACGCTAAATATCAACCTTGATTCCTTAGGCGAGGTAACCAATTTTTTATAAAATGGTAAGATTCCAGGTTTTTTTATTTGATAAACTATCCAATACTAAAAATATATATCGATAGATTCCGGACTACTCGGTTTTAATAGTTTACGAGATAGGTTTACTTCTTACATCTGTTTTCCCTCTTAGGCCATCTCAGGCTTATCCATCGAACCATTCGGTGGCGGCATCTTCTTGACTAACTATTTCATCGCAACCCGCTTTTAAGAACTGCTGTAATTCCTGATTGTTTCCTTTCAAAAACCATTCTTATCCTTTCAGTGTTTATCAGCACTGGTTATTGGTTAAATAACTTGATATTTAGGCCTCTTTGGCGCCCTTTTTATAAGTATGATAATTTTCTCTGCCGCATTTTTGGCAAAATAACTTAACTAATTCACTCATTTTGTTAACCTCATTGAATTATTCTAAATAATTGAATAATAATTTTACAAAAAAAATCAAATTATTATAAATTAAAAAATAGCTATAAAAAACTATTCTTTTAAAACATATTATAATAAAATTTAAAATATTTATAAAATAAATATGATTTAAATTAATATTCAATAATTTTAATGAGATGTTTTTCAAGAACTTCTGGATAAAGATATTTAACTTCTCTCATTTTTTTAAATAAAACACATACAATTTTATTTTGAATATCAATTCTAGTTACTACGCCTATCTCTTGTTCTCCTGCAACACTAACTTTAGCTCCAATAAAATGGCGATAGGGATTCTGATCTATGCAATTCAAAAAATCCACCTCTTTTCCCAAAATTTATTTTATTATTATTCGGATAATATTTTTTTAAAATCTCTTTTAACTTTAGTACTCATTTTAAATGTTGGAACTGTTTGAGGAGGTGTAACACGAATTTCAGATGTAGTAGGTATTTTAAATTTTCTAGATTTACGATATGACATTTTAAAAAAACCTAAATATGGAAGTGTAAATTTTTCTTTTTTATTTAAAGTTTCACCCATTGCATCATATAGAGATTGAAATACTTTAACAACATCCTTTTTTTTAATATTTGTTTCTTTAGCTACTTTAGAGATTAATTCAGCCTTATTCATTATTTTTTGGCTCCTTTATTAAATTTTTAAATTCATTTTCAAATAAAATAATTACAAGTGAAAAAATAATTTCAACTTCTTATGAAGATTCAAATTTAGATAAAAATAAATTAATAATTTCGAAAAAATAATATAAATATATCGAAAAATTAAAATTATATCCAAATATTTGAATCTAGTTTGATTTTAGCATAAAAATAAATTTTATTAACATAAAATCTTTATTTGTGTATAAATTTATTAATAATTGTTTCCAAAAGATAATTTGCAGGTTTTTTTTCTATAACTACCTGATAAGCGCTTTTAATAATGGGTAATTTTATATTTTTCTCTAATATCAAATGATAAAAAGCTTTTAAATTATTAATACCTTCGATAGTTTGGTAACTATTTAGATAAATTTTCTTTATATCTGTGCCTAAACCTATTTGAATACCGGCTCGATAGTTTCGAGAATCTTCATTAAAACTTGTTACTATCAAATCTCCTAATCCTGCTACACCTAAAATTGTCTCCAAAGAAAATCGCAAATATTTCATTAATTCATATAATTCTAACATAGCTATACTAAAGAAAGCAGATTTAGCATTATTTTTAAAATTCTTAATATCTAAAATACCACTGATTAAAGATAAAACATTTTTAAAAGCGCTACATATTTCACAACCATAAACATCATTAGAACAAACGACTTTTAAATAAGTTGCATTAGTAAAAATATGAGATATAAAATTAGTGAATTTCGAATTCGAGGAAGCAGCTACTAAAAAAGTTAAATAACAATTAATCACTTCTTCAGCATGAGATGGACCCATAATACAACCATAATTTTTAATTTTAAATAAATCTAATTCTTCTTTAATAATTTCTTGAACAGTCTTAGCACTTGCAACTTCTATTCCTTTAGAAGCGTTAATAAAATTTTTTGATTGTTTTTTTAAAATTAAATTAATTTTTCTCAACAATAATCTTATTTTTTGAGCAGGTATACATAAAATTATTAATTCTGAATATAATAAAGCTTCAGATAAACACAAAGTAGCTTGGATATTGGGATTTAAATTTTTATCAAAAACAGAATGTTTATGTTGTTTAATGCGATTAACATATTCAATATTATTATCACATACTAAAACCAAATGACCGTTATCTGCTAAAACTTGAGCTAAAGTAGTTCCCCAAGCTCCTCCTCCTATAATACTAATTTTTTCATTCATAAATTATCACTTTTCTTTTTAAAAATTATTTTAATAGGTAAACCTTGTAATTCTAAATTTAATCTCAATTGATTTTTTAAAAATCTTTCATAAGAAAAATGAATAAATTGAGGATCATTAACTAAACAAACAAAAGTAGGTGGTTTATTAAAAATTTGTTTTAAATAATAAAAACGAGCTTTTCCTTGGTTAAATATATGAGGAGGATTTAATTGAATAGCTTTATATAAAATATCATTTAAAATATGATCCGTAAAAATATGTTTATAATTATTAAAAACTTTATCTAAAATTTTTATAAACTTATCTAAATTATATTTTTGTAAAGCAGAAACATTAACTAAAGGCATATAGTCCAAAAATTTTAATTCATGTCTTAAATTATTTTCAAATATATTTTGAATTTGATGATTTTTATAAACTAAATCCCATTTATTAGCGATAATAATACAAGGTTTGTTGGCTTTAAAAATCATAGAAGCAATGTTTTTATCTTGATCGCTAATTTTATGACTAACATCCATCATAAAACAAACAATATCACTTTCTAATATAGCCATAGAAGTTCTTAAAAAACTGTATTTTTCTTTACCAATTTTAATTTTCCCTCTTTTTTTCAAACCCGCTGTATCAATAATACGATAAAAACATTGTTTATATTGAAACAAATTATTAACTGCATCTGTAGTAGTACCAGGAATATCAGAAACAATCATTCTTTCCTGAGATAATAAAGAATTTGTAAAAGTAGATTTACCAACATTAGGTTTTCCGATCACACAAAACTTAACTACATCTTCAATTTTAACATTATTAAAAATGGTTTCTGATGGCCGTTTAGAAACGATAATATCCAAAAGCTTTCCTATGCCAATACCATGAAGAACACTAATACCTACAATTTCATCAAAACCTAAACTATAAAAATTATAAATATCTGGTAATAAATTAACATTATCCATTTTATTTACTGCAACTACTACTTTAGAAATCTTTGAATACAAAATTTTTGCTATTAAGAAATCTTCTTGCATTAATCCTTCGCGAATATCTGTTAAAAATATAATGACATCGGCTTCGTGAATAGCTATTTGGGTTTGATATTTAATTTTTTCTTGAAAAGGTAAAGTGTCAAAACTAAGGCCACCTGTATCAATAATAATAAACTTTTGATTTAACCATTGAGTTTCAGCATAAATACGATCTTTAGTAGTACCAGCGTCATCATCAACTACAGCTAACCTTTGCCTTAAAAGGCGATTGAACAAACTAGATTTACCTACATTAGGACGACCTACAATAGCTACTTTAAACATTTTTAACCAACATTTTCTTTTTAATTAAATTCTCTATCAAATTAACTGTTTGTTGAACAGAAATATTAGTATTATCTATTAAAATAGCATCTACTGCTTTTTTTAAAGGAGCAATAAAACGTTTTTTATCTTGTAAATCTCTTAATTGAATTGTTTCTATAATCTCAGATAAATTTATTGTATCTTGGCCTATCATTTTCAATTCTTTTTGCTTCCGCAAAGCACGTTGTTCAATACTAGCAGTTAAAAAAATTTTTAAATCAGCGTCTGGCATAACAACAGTACCAATATCTCTTCCATCCATAATAATATAATCATTTTCGCGTATCATTTGATACTGCAATATTAAAATTTTGTTTCTAACAGGCAATAAAGAAGAAATATTAGAAACCTTTTGTTCAATATAAAAATCATTTAAATTCGCAGAAAAATATTCATTATTTAAATAAAAACCATGGTTTGTTAACTTAATATTTAGATTTTTCAATAATTGTTCCAATTTAGAAACATCTAAATCATCATTATACCTTATTTCATTCTTTAATATATAAAAAGTAATTAAACGAAATAATAATCCAGTATTTAAATAAAACCATTTTAATTTATCAGCTAATAATCGACTAACAGTACTTTTACCAGCTCCAGCCGGACCATCAATAGCTACTTTAAAATTCATATTAATACAAAACACTCCTTAATATGGATAATATTTTCTTATTCAATAAAAAAGTTTTTTCTAATTTATGTACTTTTATTTCTCATTATAACGAGATACATAACAATCATTAGAAGTATTAATAACAATTTTTTCTCCTGTTTCAATAAAAATAGGTACTTTTATAATTAAACCTGTCTCCAAAATAGCATCTTTATAAGCAGTATTACTTTTACGATTGTTTTCTCCAGAAATAGAGTCTGTTTGGTAAACTTTTAAAACTATTTTATCTGGCAAAATAGTGCCTAAAATATTATTTTGATCACAAAAAAGAAATTCCACAATAACATCTTCAGCTAAATATTTTTTAATACTTTGCACATCCGATTCAGCAATTTCGATTTGTTCATAAGTGTTTTCGTTAAAAAAAACATATATTCCGTTCTGTATATAAGAAAATTTCAATTTCACTTTATTTACTAAAGCTGTTTCAATTTTAATACCCGAATTAAAAGTATATTCTATAATACCACCTGTTTTTAAATTTTTTAATTTACTTCTAACAAAAGCAGAACCTTTACCAGGTTTAACATGCAAAAAATCAATTATTTGATAAATATTATTTTTTAATTTAATAGTCATACCTGTTTTAAAATCATTTGTGTTAATCATTTAATTTACCTTTTTTCAAAAAATTTTTAATTATATCAATAGCTTTGGTTTCTAGTTTAGGATCTAAAGCTTCTAGTTGTACTAAAGATAACATTTGATTCATAAACCAAGTTTTTTGTCTTTTAGCATATTTAAGAGTTTTAGTAATAATTAAATCATAAGCTTGTTGAAAAGAAATTTTTTGTTCTAAAAATTCTTTCATTTCTCGATAACCAATTATATTGAAATTAGCATTAGGATATTTATTCATTAAATCTTGAACTTCTTCGATAAATCCTTGTTTTAACATTTGATCTAACCTTAAAATAATACGTTGTTTTAAAAATTGAGGTTCTATATTCAAATAAATAGTCAAAATATTAAATAAAGGTTTGTTTGAACCATTTTTTTGAGATCTTAAACTATTACAAATCGCTTGACGATAAGCACTAATAACTCGACGAGAATTTTTTATATCTATAACTAAATCTGGATCTTTCTTAAAAATAAATTTTAACATATATTCTAAAGTTAAATTTTGATAAGATTTATTTTCATAATCTTTTGAAATAAATAATTCATAATCAAACAAAGCTGCTTTAATATAAAGGCCACTGCCTCCTACAACAAAAGGAACTTTAATATTCAAAATTTTATTTCTGGCATCTCGTTGAAAATCAAAAATATTATATTTCTCACCAGGATTAACAATATCTAACAAATGATGAGATATATGAGTTTCTTTAAGTGAAATTTTAGATGAACCAATATTAAATTCTTTATAAATTTGAACTGCATCAGCATTAATTATTTCTCCACAAAAAAAATCAGCTAATTTCAAAGAAAGAGAAGTTTTACCTGAAGCAGTTGGACCAACAATAACTATAATTTTTTTTTGTCTTTTATTATTCATGATACTTAATTTTCGTAATTTTTTGTTTTTTACCTAAAGTTAAAACAACTCCATTTAATTGTCTTTTTCCTTGGGCAATTTTATGTTTTAATTTATTATTATTTAAAAAATTATTAATAATAATATTTTTATCTTGACCTATTATACCATCTAAAGGCCCTGTCATACCTACATCAGAAATATAAAGAGTTTTTTTAGGCAAAATTCTTTCATCATTAGTCTGAACATGAGTATGAGTCCCTACGATAGCATTAATTTTGCCATCAAAATAATTTGCTAAAGCTAATTTTTCACTAGTTGCCTGAGCATGAAAATCTAAGAAAGCATAATGATATTGATTTTTATAAACTTTTAAAACATTTTCTATTCTTTTAAAAGGGCAAGATAAAAATTTATTATTCATAAAAACTCTACCTAAAGCATTCATAATTAAAAGCTTTTTATCTTTATATTTAATAATTTTATGACCATAACCGATATGTAAACTATCATCATTTAACGGCCTTATAATATTAGTATTTTCTATAAATGATTTTAAATCATGATGTTTCCAAGTATGATTACCCATAGTAATCATATTAACACCTGAAATTTTTAAATTATAAAAACTTTTAAAATCTAATCCTTGTCCTTCCGCAGCATTTTCAGCATTCGCGATAACAATATTAATTTTATAATGTTTTTTCAAAAAATTAATTTTTTCGATTAAATAATTAATACCTATCGAACCGCAAATATCTCCAATAAAAAGAATATTCATAATGATACTACCTTTGTATTAAAATTAACTAATACTTAAATTTGAAATTTCGGTTAAACGAACTTCTCTAATAACAGTTATTTTAATACTACCATTATATCTAATATTTTTCATAATTTGATCTTTAATTGTTCGAACTACTGTAAAAATAGCTAAATCATCAATTTGTTTGGGATCCACGATAACTCTAATTTCTCTTCCAGATTTAATAGCATAAGATTTTTCTACACCAGGAATTTTATTAGCAATTTCTTCTAATTGAGTAATTCTTTTAATATAATTATCTAAAGAATCGCGACGAGCTCCAGGCCTAGAAGCACTAATAGCATCAGCAATAGCAACTAAAACGGCAATAATACTACTAGGTTCTTGATCTTCATGATGAGATGCTACAGCATCTATTACTTCTAAAGGTTCTTTATGTTTTGTAACAATATCTAAACCTATTTTAACATGACTTCCTTCTAACTGATAATCTAAAGATTTGCCGATATCATGCAATAATCCTGCACGACGAGCTAATACTTCGTTTTCTCCTATTTCTGCAGCTAATTTACCTGCTAAAAAAGATACTTCCAAAGAATGTTTTAAAACATTTTGCCCATGGCTAGTACGAAAATGTAAAGAACCTAATAATTTTATTAATTCTTCATTTAAAAAACCTATTTTAGCCTCTAAAATAGCTTCTTCACCTATATCTTGAATAAAATTATCGAGTTCATCTTGGACTTTAGTAAACGTTTGCTCTATACTAACAGGTGTAATACGTCCATCTAAAATTAAATATTCTAAAGTACGACGAGCTATTTCTCTCCTTTTAGAATCAAAAGAACTTAATATAACAGTATTCGGTATATCATCTATAATTAAATCTACACCTGTTATAATTTGAAAAGTCCGAATATTTCTTCCTTCTTTGCCGATAATTCTCCCCTTTAATTCATTATTATCTAAATAAACTATATCCACATTATTTTCGGAAGAGATTTTACGAGATAATTGTTGCATAGTTGAAACTAACAAAACATTAGCTTTTTTTTTCACTTGAAATTTATATTCTTCTTCTTGAGATTTAATATAACTCATAATTTCTTCTTGAGAATTTTTACGAATTTCTTCCATAATAATTTTTTTAGCTTGTTCTTTAGTTAAAGAAGCAATATTTTCTAATTCATTTTGTTGTTTTATAATAAGATTTTGAACTTTATTTTGCATTTGTTCAATTTGTTCTTGAGAAATATTAATTTTTTGTTCTTTCATGTACAATAATTCTTCTTTATCATTTAAATATCTAGTTCGTGAATTTAATAATTCTTCTTTATGAATAATTTGTTCTTCTAAATTAACAATTATTCGTCTTCTCAAATTCAAATCTTCTTCAACTTCTTTTTTTAAAATATGGATTTCTTGTTTAGCTTTTGATATCATTTCTTGAGCTATTATTTGAGCACTAGAAATTTTTTCTTGAGCATTTTTTTTTGTTGTTTGTATAATTTTTTTAATTTTTTGTTGATAATAAAAAATTAAATAATACAAAAATCCTAAAATAACAATAATTAAGGGCAAGTAAATAAACAAAGCAAGGAACCATTTTGTTGATGTTCCTAACATAATAATAAATTTATGCCTTCCATTGTAATTGTTTGTTTTAAATATTATTTAAAATTAATTATAAATATAAATATGTTAAAAAACAAAATAATTTATAATTAAAATATTTGTTTAATACTTAAAAATTCATAATTTATTAATTTTTTTAAAAAACAAAAAAAATAAACAAATTAATTCAAAATTAATTTGCTTATTATAACAATAATTTATAAAAAAATACATTTAATTCTTAAAAAATCTATCAAAAATACTCAAAAATACAAATTACAATATCTAATAATAATAAATTTATTTGATTTTTAATTTAAATAAGTGAGTTTTTAATTGGATAATAATCGAAATATTTACATATTTTTTAATTTAAAAAGAAACTTTTAATTTTTATTTGCTTAAAAAGCAATTTTATTTAACATTGTCAAAAACTATCTAAAAGCGAAAACAATTTTAGAAAAAAACACGCGTATTAAACCGAATGAAGTAACAAACAAAGATTTAAAACTACGAGGTAATATTGTTTTGGAAGATGAAATCTTTTTAATGGCGTTTATATTATTATTTGAAGATTGTTTTTCTAAGATATTTAGATCATTATTTAAAGGTTTTTTTTTTAAAACATTTTTAACTTGATCTAAATCTTTATCCAATAAATGATCAGAAATTACAGAAAGTTGTTCGTTTTCTTCATAGTCAGAATTTCTTGATTGTAATGAAGCTTCTTTCGGCATTATAGAAGAAATTTGATCATAAGAAAGATTTTTTGTGGATTCTAAAAAGTTATCGTCAAATTTTTGCAATGTTTTTAAGACTTTATTACTGATTTACGATTTTTTGGTGACAAAAATTTATCCTTTTCTTGAAGTGATCTGTTTGAGCCTGTTTGTTTGTGTCCTTGGAAAGTTGAAGTGAAATCTGATTCTTTTCTATTTAAATCTCCTGTGATAAAAGATTGACCAGAAGTTGGTTTATCTTTACCTGCTTCTACCTTAGTTTCTGAGGGTGAAACGGGAGTTTGACCAGAAGTTGGTTTATCTTTACCTGCTTCTACCTTAGTTTCTGAGGGTGAAACGGGAGTTTGACCAGAAGTTGGTTTATCTTTACCTGCTTCTACCTTAGTTTCTGAGGGTGAAGTAGGAGATTTGCCATTATTCTCTTTATTTTTTGGATTATTGCTTAAAAGTTCATTTGCATCTTGTTTTAAAGTTTTAAATTTATCCATATTACCGCTCAACCAATCAATTACATTTCCTGCTGTATCAAAAATTGTCGGTTCTTTTGGCAAATGAGAATTCAGAGAATTCATGGATCGTTCATGCATAGAATTAGAACCAGATAATACCGAAGATGAAGACATATATTCTAAATCATCATCACTAATAACACTATATTCATCTTGTTCATGTGAATAGAAATAACATAATGCAATTTTATAAATATTTAGATAAAAAAAATTATGTTAAACCCTCACCCAAACCGCACGGGCATATTCCTATGCATACGGCTTTCCGAGTTGAATTATACAAAAAACAATATTGTATATTTGACTCTGTTTTTCTTCCCCTTGTGTAACAGGTATTACCTGCGCCTTGGTAGGACATAACCCCTACGAGTACTATAAAACTCTGTAAGCATTTATAAAATATCTAAGATGGATAAAATGATTGGGCATAAATGCTCAAATCTAAATTAATAAATACCTTATTAAAAAAAGATATTTGTAAAATCTTAATTAATTTTTATAAGAAGCTTATCCAAGGTAGCTGTTTAATTATTGGTAAATGTTAAAGATCGCATGGCTTCTTATTTAAAATAAATCATTTCATTATTATAAAAATATATGAACACGTTAAAAAATATGTTTACAAAATAAACAATATTTTTTCGGATAGAACTTAATCGTAAGATAAAGAAAATACAATTAATGCGTTGCGTTTAATATGTTATTGACAATAAAATCAATTGATTCATGAATTTTTTAAAATATTTTATATTCATGAATAAACATATTTTGTTGGATTTATTTCGTTTTTAGCTTTAATTTGAGAAAAATTTCATGCTTATTTTAACTTCGCCTTGCATATTTTTTTAAACAATATTAACATTCAAAATAATTATGCTTTTTGAATATGCTATTTTCCCTTATGAATTTTCATTCTCAGGTAAATTCAACGGCTTAGCATGCTATCCCTATGCTAGGAGGACCATATAATCTCCTAAATTAAACGCCCGAACTTGCGCACCTTATCCTGTGATTGTGTTAAAATAGATTCATTATCTAATGAATTAATGTCGTCTGAATTTTCAAAAACACCAGCACAAAACATTATTAAAGGGATTGCTAAAACAGAAAATATCAAAAAAGATAAACCTATAAACTTTTTATTAAAATTTAATGGTTTGTTCAAATATAGTTTACTCCCTTATTTATTAATTAATTTTTTACAACACTTAATACACTAAAATAAACTATTATAATAAAATTAAATTTTTATATTATTTATATTATTTAAAATTTTATTTCGTAAATTTTCAAGTTTTTTAAATTTTTTTCATTTTTTCAAATTCTTAATTTCGATAAAGTATAATTTTTTAATTTAAACTTTGGGTATTCTATCTTATAATTATTCACAAAAACAAATTACCCACTTATATTATACCTCAAATAACCCCAAAAATAAAATTGAAAAAAATCTTAAATTTATTATATATTTATTTCCCAACTAAATAAATATTTATTTAAATTGACTATTATACAAATTATAATAAAAACCTTGTTTAGACAATAATTCTTTATGACTGCCTTTTTCAACTAATAAACCGTTTTGTAAAACCAAAATAATATCTGCATTTACAATAGTAGATAAACGATGAGCAATTACAAAAGAAGTTTTATCTTTTAATAATTTTTGCATAGATTGTTGAAAAATAATTTCTACTTGAGTATCAACAGAAGCAGTAGCTTCATCTAAAATAACTATAGAAGGGTTGCTTAAAAAAGTTCTGGCAATAGTGATTAATTGTTTTTCTCCTTGGGAAATATTATCTAGTTCTTCATTAATAATAGTATTATAACCATTTTGTTTAGTCATAATAAAATCATGCACGTTAACTTGTTTAGCAGCTTGAATAACTTGTTCTTCTGTAGCATTAAAATTACCATAACGAATATTATCCATAATAGTACCATGAAATAACCAAGAATCTTGAACAACTATACCGATCATTTTGCGTAAAGTGCTCTTTTGAATATTAGAAATGTCTACTCCATCGATTGCAATTGTACCTGAACTAACATCATAAAAGCGAACTAACAAATTAACTAAACTAGTTTTTCCTGAACCTGTTGGACCTACAATAGCTACCATTTTATGTTTGTTAATTTCGAAACTAATATCACGGAGAATAGGTTGATCAGATTGATATTGAAAAGTTACATGCGAAAATTTAATATAACCTTGAACTGAAGAAGGCATAATTAAATTATTTTTGATATCTAATTCTTCATGTTCTGCTAAAAAATTAAAAACACGATTTGCAGCAGAAGAAGTAGATTGTAAAATAACAAACATCTGACTCAAATCTCTTAATGGATTTCCTAAACGCCAAATATATTTTATAAAAGATTGAAAAATCCCTAATTGAATAGTCCCAAACCCTAATTTAAATAATAAATATGGCATTTCCGTATCTTGATAATTTAATAAAAAATAACCTAATATTACAATTAAAGTCATCACAATATAAGTAAAACTATTAATAATAGGCATAACTAATCCGGAAATCCAATTAGATTTAAAAATAGTAGAAGCTAATTGTTTATTTAAATTTTGAAAATCACTAATATTATTTAATTGTTGATTATATAAAATAATTTCTTTATGTCCAGTATATTTTTCTTGTAAAAAACCTAAATATTCGCCTGTTTTTTCGAATCTTTGAATAAAAACTGATCGTGCTTTTTTATTAATTAACCAAATCACAAATAAAGAACTTGGTATCATTAAACAAATTAATAAAGCAAATCTTAAATTTGCCCAAAACATAATAAAAATAATCATTATAATGCTAAAACAAGAAAGCACAAAAGCTACACAAGATTGTTGTAAACCGTTCGAAACTGTTTCTAAATCGTTTATAACAATACTCATAATATTACCTATAGTATTCTTTTCAAAATATGATATAGGTAATCTTAACATTTTTTGATACACACGTTGTCTAATGTTTTGAATAGATTTATGAATAATAACAATTATCAATTTGTTATAAATAAATCTAGCAATAATACATAAAAGATATAAAAATAAATTAATAAACAATAAAAGAATGATATAACTCATATATTCAGATATAATGCGAAAATTACTTAGCACTTTTGTTCGTAGAAAATTAAGAATAATATTGTCAACATAGATCATTTTAGAATTATTATTGAAATTATTTTGAATAAAATTAATAATAATATTTCCTTCAAAAATAACAATAAAAGCATCTATAACAGCTACTACAAAAATTAAAAAAATGCTAACCAAAATTTCTTTACGAAAAGGTTTTAAAAAATAAAATATTTTTTTCAATTTAGAACCTCTTTTATTTTTTGCGAAAAAGCAATATTTTTATAAATTTGACACCTATTCATTAATTCCTCATGCTTACCGATATCAATAATTCGACCATTATCTAAAACAATAATCTTATCAGCATTTAAAATAGTACTTAATCTTTGCGCTACTATAATAATAATAGAATCTTTTCGTAAATAACTTAAATTTGTACGAATAGTTAAATCAGTTTGATAATCTAAAGCAGAAAAAGAATCATCAAAAATATAAATATCAGGTTTTTTTAATAAAACTTTGTTGATAGCTAATCTTTGTTTTTGTCCTCCGGAAAAATTAGAACCTAATTCACTAACTGGTTCTTGTAATTTGCCTTTAGTTTTGTTAATAAAATCATAAGATTGAGATTTTTTAGCACATTCCCAAATTTCTTCAGAATCTGCATTAGATTTTCCAAAAGATAAATTACTTAAAATTGTACCTTTAAATAAAATATTTTTTTGAGAAACTACACCGATTTGATCTCTTAAAGAAGTTAAGTTATATAATTTAATATCTACTCCATTAATTAACAAACACCCTTTTATCGGATCTATTAATCTAGGAATTAAATTAATTAAAGTGCTTTTTCCAGAACCTGTAGAACCAACTATAGCAATTAATTCCGAAGCTTGAACTTTAAAATTAATATTTGATAAAATAAATTTATCATTGTTAGAATACTGAAAATAAACACCTTTAAACTCTAAACTTATAATAGGTTTAGATAAAATTAAATTATATTTTAAATTATTTTTAACCGAAGGTTTAGTATTTAATAAATATTCTATTTTACGCAAAGAAACTAAAGCTTTAGGAAACATTGTGAACAATAATAAAAAATTCAAAATAGAATAAAGTATATGATATTGTAAATTAATACAATTATATAAACCGCCTAAATGAAAATCAGTTGGCGTTCCTACTTTTAAAACATAAGCGCCAAAACCAGTAGTAAAAATAATAGAAACATTCAATAATAAATAAAATAAAGGTTCCATTGAAAAAATCGAATTAAACAAACGAATATTTAAAATAGCATATTGAGAATTAATTTTATCAAATTGATGACATTCATAATTTTCTGTATTTAAACTTTTAATAACTTTAATACCAGTTAAATTTTCGCGAACTTTAGAATTTATTTTTTCTAAAACTTTTTGTTTTTGTGTAGATAATAAATAATTTTTAAAAATAATACAAACAAAAATAATAACTAATAAAGGTATAATAGCTAAAACAATATAAGACAAAACCATGTAAATTCGATAAATCAAAATTAAACTAATTATTAACATAATAGGAGCTACAATTAAAGCTCTATAAAGACTAGACATAAAATTAACAATTTGACCTACACAAGTAATACTACAATTCATCAAAAAAGGAACACCAAGATTTTTCATTTCTAAAATTGAAAAAGTTTGAATTTTGGCAAAAATATCTTTATTTAAATCTTCAAAAATTAAAGATGATGTTTTAGCAGAACAAAAATTAATAATTAAATTACCCACAATAGCACATAAAACCAACAATAATAAAGCTAAAGCAACAAATAAAAAATTGCGGGAAGAAACAGGATTATCAATAACATAACGACCTATAATCAAAGGAATACCAATTTCACCGCTTGCTATAAATAAAACTGCCAAAATATTTAAAAATAATATAATTTTATAACGCATAATATATTTAAAAATTAATTTCATAAAACTGCTTTTGTACCTTCTTAATTAAATAAAAATCAAAAAAATTAAATTTTTACTAATCTTTATTCGTTTTTGAAATATCAATAGAAATTCTAACATTTTTTTAATATTTTTTTATATAAAAAAAAATTAATTCATATTACAAAAAAACAAATAAGTTTTCTTGATTTAATGAATTAATTTTTAAAAAGATATAAAACAATTTATTTAAATATTAAAGTACATCGTTATTCATATTATCAATATTTGAATAATTTTTTTCTAATACTTCTTCTACCACAGCAGCGCCAGTAGTTACCATTACAGATGCAATAGAAGCTGCATTCAAAACAGCTTGTCTAGTTACCGCTGTAGGATCCATAATACCATCTTTAACTAAATCCACAAATTGACCAGTTTCAGCGTTAAAACCAAAATTTTCTTTTTGTTCTAATTGTTTTTGAATAATCATAGAAGCATCATAACCTGCATTAGTTGCAATTTGTTTAGTAGGTTCTAATAAACTTTCTAAAACAATACTATAACCTTTACGAACACTTTCATTGGTAGAATTTAATTCACTTAATGCAGTTTTATAAATTTCTACCAATGCTTTACCTCCACCAGGAACAATACCTTGTTCAATAGCAGCTTTAGTTGCATTTAAAGCATCTTCAATACGTAATTTTTTTTCTTTTAATTCTGTTTCAGTAGTAGCTCCTACATGAATAATACCAATACCACCAGTTAATTTAGCTAATCTATTAGTTAAATTATTTAAATCATGTTGATTAAAATCTTTCATATTTTTCATATTAGAAATCTGAGATTGAATTTCTTGAATACGCGTTTCTAAAGCAGAAGTTTTATTATCCACTACCAAAGTAGTGCTATTTTTTTTAATAATAACTTTATTTACTTTACCTAAACATTTTTCATCTACATCTTTTAACTTCATATTTAAATCTTTAGAAATAAAAGTAGCTTGAGTTAAAATAGCCATGTCTTGAAGTACTTCTTTTTGATAATCGCCAAAATTCGGAGCTTCAACTGCCACTGCATTTAAATAATTTCCTTTTTTATTAGCTACTAAAATACTTACCATTTCATTATCAAAAGATTCGGCAACAATTAACAAAGGAACTCTATTACTTAATGAATATTCCAAAATACGATTAATTTCGAATATACTATTAATCTTATGATCAGTAATTAAAATAGCAGCTTGTTCTAATTCTATTAAAGAATCTTGTTTATTTACCACAAAATAAGGAGAGACATAACCTTTATCGAATTGCATACCTTCAACAACATCTAATACAGTTTCAAAACTTTTAGATTCATCTACATTAACAACTCCTGTTTTACCTACTTTTTCAATAGCAGCAGCTACAATTTTGCCTGTTTCTGAACTACCAGATGAAATAGTAGCAACATTTTCGATTTCTTCTTGAGTATTAACAGAACGAGATTTAGCTAAAAGTTGTTGAGCCACTACACGCGATGCTTCCAAAATACCTTGTTTTAAAAGAACACCTTTAAAACCACCAGTATCAAGGGCTTTAAAGCCTTTACTAATCATACTCTGACCTAATAAAACAGCTGTAGTTGTACCATCTCCTGAAGAATCATTAGTGCGAGTAGCTATTTCACATATAGCTTTAGCGCCAGCATTATGATAAGCATCTTTAAAACTAATTTCTTTTGTAATAGTGACCCCATCGTTAATAATTAAAGGACTACCATATTTTTGTTCTAATAAAACATTTTGACCCTTAGGACCTAAAGTTATTTTAACTGTATTAGCTAATAAATCTATACCTTTTAAAATTTTTTTTCTTGCTATTTCACCATAAACAATTTGTTTTGCCATATAATATATTTAATACTCCTTTTTTCCGAATAAATCATTCAAATTTTAAACAAGATTAATCTTAATACAAAATTTTTTGTTTCAATATCAAAATTTGTCTTTCTGATATTGATATTTATTACAAAAAGCTGCCATCCAAACCAAACGAAACAGTTTATCAACATCCGATTTGTCATAATTTATTCTGTTTCAAGAACTTGATTTAGTTAACAACAACTAGTTAGTTGTTTATGTCTATATTATTCTATTATTCTATTAAATTATTTAATATCTCATCAGTGCTATAAATTATCGATGCACAGACTCACCCAATATTTAAGATGCTTTTGGCGCCCCAATTTTAGCAATAATATTTTCTGATTTAACAATTAAATACTCTTCTTCTTGTAATTGTACTTTTTCTCCAGAATAATTCTTATAAACTACTACATCATCCGTTTGTAAATTAGTTACTTGTGGTCCGCAACTAACTATAATTCCTAAAGACTCTTCTTTACGAGGACTGGTACTAACAATAAGTCCTGAAGAAGTACGTTCATCTTGAAATTTTGGTTTTAAAACAACATAATCATTTAAAGGTTGAATAAAAAAATTTGTCATAAATTTCTCCTTTTTTATTATAAAATAATCAATTTTAAATTTTTTTATATATTAAGAATAAATTAAAGGTTTTAAACAATAATATTTATTTATAATGTTTTATAAAATGCATTTTTCAAATCAACTTATTTCTCCAAACATCCCATAAACAACTACAAATATAATAACTATTTATATTATAAAAAAACCTTAATAATTACTTATATCTAAAAACAATTATAACTTTTTCATATTAGTAAACTAAATATAATTTTTACATTAGTTTATCCAATAGTTTAATATTTTTAAAAACATCTAACTTCGAAAAAATCTAAGTACATTCATAATGCTCATATTAATTTATTCAATTCCATTTTAATTACTGAAATCATTATTATATAAGAAAATTTCTTGAAAATACCTATTTTTTCAATAACAAAAAATCTCTAAGTATTAAAAATTTATTTTCAATCTTTAAAAATAAAATTTTAAACTTTTCTAATATAAATTAAGGTTTGATATTTTTTTATTAATTATAATTAGTACCAAAAATTTATTTAGTAAATAACAAAATGATGTATATTTTGTGAGTAATAATTTAACAATAATAATTATAATAAATTTTTCATGAAATTAAATCATTAATAATAAACAAACAAATAAATATGGATAAATTATAAACAACATATAAGATAATAAATAATAACTTATTTCACCCTGCAAAGGTTATTATTTTTTGTCCTGAGAGGTAGATCTTAATTATTTCCAATTAATTTTTACACCTCCAAATACTGAAAAGTAAATTTACCTTTAGAATAGAGGATTTTTATTTCCTCGATTATTTATTTAGAATTATTCAAGTTACTCTAAATACTGACTTTAATTCATAATGGAGGGAAGTAATTATTATAAAAACAGCGAAATTACAGAGTTTATTAATTGATTAACTATCCAATGCGTTTAATATGTATATCGATAACTTCTAAACTGCTAGCATTACTTAACCTTTTTAATATTTATCAAAACTAGTGATTGATTAGATAAGTTTGGATATTTAGAGATCTTTGATTGCCGGTACGAATTAATTATAATTCAATTTATAATATTTTTTCAATATCAATTATAAACAAAAATAAAAATTACATTTTGTTTTTAATTAAATTAAAAAACATTTCCAAAAAATCTTTCATAGACATATTAATTTTTTCAAGTTTATTATATTGACGAACATGTAAAGTATGATTTTTAATTTCGTTTTCACCAATAATAATCTGAAAAGGAATTTTCTCTTGATAAGCAGAACGAATTTTATAATTAAATGTATATTCTTTATCATTTAATTCTGCTCTTATATGACTTCTTAACATTTCTTTTTGCAAATTTTTAACATAATGAAGATGTAATTCATTATTAACCGGAATAATAATAACTTGTACAGGTGCAATCCATAAAGGAAAAAAACCTTTATGTTGTTCTATTAAATAAGCAGTAAATCTTTCTATAGTTGATGTAATAGCTCTATGAATAACTACAGGAGTTTTAGTTTGATTATTACAATCTATATAAGATAAATTAAATCGTTTAGGCAATAAAAAATCTAATTGAATAGTAGACAAAGTAATTTCATGGTTTAAAGCTGTTAATACCTGTACATCAACTTTAGGGCCATAAAAAGCAGCATCACCAATTTTTTCTTTATAATTTAGACCTAATTCATTTAAAATATCTCTTAAAATGTTTTCAGAATTTAACCACATATTTGGATCATCAAAATATTTATTTTTCTTAGCAGGATCATGAGTACTTAAATTAAAATAATAATCTTGGATATGAAAATCTTGATAAACCTCTTTAATTAAATTAATAATTTCAGCAAATTCTTGTTTAATTTGTTCAGGTGTAATAAAAATATGAGCATCATTTAAAGACATAGCTCGAACTCTTTGTAATCCCGACACAGCTCCGGAAGGTTCGTAACGATGTAAAAGACCTAATTCAGCTATTTTTATAGGCAAATCTTTATAACTATGCATTTTTTGACGAAAAATTTCCATATGATGAGGACAATTCATAGGTCGTAAAATTAATTGTTCACCATCTGGCAACTGCATAATCGGAAACATATCTTCATTGTATAATTTCAAATGACCAGACGTTTTATATAAAGAGATATTAGCTACAACCGGAGTATAAACATGTTGGTAACCATATGATATTTCTTTATCAACAATATATCTTTCAATAATACGACGAATAGTTGCGCCTTTAGATAACCAAAAAGGTAACCCAGTTCCCACAACTGGTGAAAACATAAAAAAATTTTGTTCTTTATTGATAAATTTATGATCTCGTTTTTTTCTTTCATCTAAAACTTTTAAATAATTAGATAAATCGCGTTTTCTAAAAAAAGCCACTCCATAAAGACGAGTTAAAACTTTATTTTGTTTATTTCCTTGCCAATAAACCCCAGAGGTTTTTAAAATTTTAAAATAACGATTAATATTAATATTAGGAAAATAGTGATCTTCTGTACAAAAATCTGAAAAATTACCTTGTTGATATAAAAATAACTTTTGTGAAGGATCAATATTTTTCAAATAATCTATTTTATAAGGATTAAATTTAAAAAAATTTCGAATTTCAGAAACAGATAATTCTGTTTCAGTAATAGGTAAATTTTCTTGAATAATATCAATCATAGTTTTTTCGATAAAACTAAAATCTTGTTCTGAAATTATATTATTGACCGGATCAATATCATAATAAAAACCTTCTTGATTTATAGACTTATTAACCAATAATGAATTAGGATAAATACGACAAATAGCCTGAGCCATAATTAAAGAAGTATTATTATTTAAAATAGACCAAGCTATACTATCAGATATTGTAATAATATTTAATAAACCATCTTCAGTTAAAGATTTATCTAAATTCACTAATTTATTATTAAAATAAGCTGCTATTGGTAATTTTTCAGAATTATTTAAAAATTCCAAATTTTCAGAAGCAATAATTTTACTAACAGTAATTTTATTGGGAAATCTTTTTTTTTGATTATTTTGTTGATATTCAATTTCAATCATATCATAATCCAATCCTTTAAAAAAATTTAATTATTTTGCAAAATTATGCTAATAATTAATTTCAATTTTATTAATAAAAACAAAAATATTTTTGATCTTCAAAAAATTAGATAGAAAAATAATAAATATTATTTGCCTAAACAAAATTTCGAAAATAATTCATCAATCAAATTTTTTTGCAAATTGCTACCCAAAATATTTTCTAAAAATTGATAAGCTTCTTTAAAATGAATAACATGTATATCTATAGGCATATTTCGTTTTATATCTGTTAAAACATTTTTTAAAGATATAATAGCTTTTTTCAATTGATTAACTTGCCTAAGATTAAATAAATAATCGAAATTCCGTTCTTGAATATCTTGCAAATTAAATCTTTTTATAATTTGTTGTTTTAAATTTTCCATTCCTTCTTGTGTGTGATTAGAAATAAAAATAATCTGTGAATATGGATAGATTATTCGCGTTTCGATCTTAGAATGGCCTTTCTTATCTCTATTACAAATAGCCCCCATCCAAACCGGACAAGCAAGTTTCCCAGCATCCGGCTTTCCATAATTTATCGATAAACCATAAATTACTAACTTCTTTCGCCCTATCAAGGTCGTTAACCTTGTTCTAGGGAGGACGATTAACTGGATCATTCCAGATCCTAGTTTTACTCCTCCGACTACTAAGAAGTCGCTTTCTCCTTGGGCTATAATGACTTTAATCTCATTATTCGTTAATTTAATAACTCGCCTTTAGGATTCTCCAAGTTACGCTAAATATCAACCTTGATTCCTTAGGGGAAGTAACCATTTTATTCATGGTGAGATTCCAGGTTGGTTAAGTGATAAACTATTCAATACTTAAAATCTATATCAATAGAATCTGGATTGCTCGCTTAATAGTAGTTTGCGAGACAAGCTTCTGAATTTTGCATCTTCTTATCTTCTTAGGCCATTTCCGGCTTACCCTTAGAACCATTCGGTGGCGGTGTCTTTTTGACTAACTACTTCATCGCAACCCGCTTTTAAGAACTGCTGTAATTCTTGATGGTTTCCTTTCAAGAACCGTTCTTAGCCTGTCAGTGTTTATCGCACTGGTGATGGGTTAGTTCACTCGATATTTAGGCCTCTTTGGCGCCCTTTTAATTCAGATGATAATTCAATTTTAATCGGCAAATCAGATTTACTACCTATAATAATTCTATTTTTATTTTTAGTCATGTCTAATAACATTAAATCTTCGTATTCTAAAATATCATGAGCATCTAATAATAATAAAATTAATTCAGATTCATTTATAAACTTTTTAGAAATATTAACTCCTAAATTCTCTAAATAATCATCAGTATTACGGACACCTGCTGTATCAATTAAACGTAAATTAATACCATTAATAGTAACATAAACATCTAAAAAATCTCTAGTAGTTCCCGGAATATCAGATACAATCGCTCTTTCTTCCCCTAAAAAGTTATTTAAAAGACTAGATTTTCCTACATTAGGTTTACCTAAAATTAAAGTTTTAATACCTTCTTTAATAAAACGCGTTTTATAAGAATTATCTAAAATATTTTGTAATTTGCGAATTAAAAATTCAGTTTGGGGAATAATAAAATTATTAGTAACAGTTGGTATATCATCATATATGGATAGATTATTTGCGTTTCAATCTCAAGATTTATCTTTCTTCTAATATCTATTACAAATAGCCCCCATCTAAACCGGACAAGCAAGTTTCCAAGCATCCGGCTTGCCATAATTCACCCTCTTCCGAGGACTAACGTTATGTCACCACTCATTAGTTGTTTATTCTGATTATATAGGATAACCTTTTTAGATAAATAGCACACGATAAATTATTTATCTTACATTTCGGTTATTGTTGCATATTGAACGATTTTAAATGATCTTCAAGTTTGACAAAAACTTTAGTACTTGATCCTATTGAATAAACCATAAATTACTAACTTCTTTCACCCTATCAAGGTCGTTAACCTTGTTCTAGGGAGGACGATTAACTGGATCATTCCAGATCCAGTTTTACTCCTCCGACTACTAAGAAGTCGCTTTCTCCTTGGGCTATAATGACTTTAATCTTATTATTCGTTAATTTAATAACTCGCCTTTAGGATTCTCCAAGTTACGCTAAATATCAACCTTAATTCCTTAGGGGAAGTAACCATTTTATTCATGGTGAGATTCCAGGTTGGTTAAGTGATAAACTATCTAATACATGATTATATTATATCGATAGCCTCCGAACTGCTCGCTTATAGTAGTTTGCGAGACAGGTTAAGAAATTACATCTGCTTATCTTCTTAGGCCATTTCAGGCTTACCCGTAGAACCATTCGGTGGCGGTGTCTTTTTGACTAACTACTTCGTCGCAACCCGCTTTTAAGAACTGCTGTAATTCTTGATGGTTTCCTTTCAAGAACCGTTCTTAGCCTGTCAGTGTTTATCGCACTGGTGATGGGTTAGTTCACTCGATATTTAGGCCTCTTTGGCGCCCAATCATCTTCATAAATTATGTCTAAATTTAAATTAATAGGAAATAAAAAATTAGATTTTTCAATTAATGTAGATAAATTTATCGTGATTAAATCACGACTTTTTAAAATATTACTCTTTTTAACTAAAACATTATTAACCAATACTTGATCATTAGCAATTAGTTTGTGAACTTGATTTTTAGTCAACCCAATTTTACTAGTAACAAAATCATCTAAACGAACCCCATTAAAGTTTATTTCCACAATAAATTTTTTTATCATAAATCTTAAGCCCATAAAACAATAAATTCTTATTTTAATTATATTTACATAATCTAATACTCATTCATAATGAAAAATTATTATGAATTATTAAATTTTTTAGATAAATCTTTATTTTCAGATGCTTTAGTATCGGAAATATCATCAGAAGATTCATTATTATTGATTAAATCTGAATTATTTTTATCATTTGATTTCGCTTCAAGAGTAGCATTTTGATCGTTTAAATAACCTAAATTTTCCTTTTGTTCCTGATCAAACCAACTTAATTTTCCTGTCAAATATATCTCTACAATATCTTTAGTTACTAAAGTTTCTATTTTTAATAAATACTTAACTAAATTTTTTACAAAATCTTTATTTTCTAAAAGAGTTAGTTTAGCTAACTGATAACATTCATTAATAATATTTTTAACCTCTAAATCTATTTCCGAAGCTTTAGAATCTGAAAAATCTCTTTTAGATTCACTAAACTGAACTAAACCCACTTTGCTCATTCCATATTTAATTACCATTGTTCTAGCAATTTGACTAGCGCGATCAAAATCAGCATATGCTCCATTAGAAATATCATCTAAAAAAATTTCTTCTGCAGCTCGACCACCTAAAGAAATTGCAATATTAATAATTAATTTTTTTCTTGACTTAAAATTAGAACTTTCGCTATCAGGAGAAATAATATTATATCCACCTACAGAACCTCTTGGAATAATAGTAATTTTACGAACTTTTTCGATATTATCTAAAACAGCAGCTAAAACACCATGCCCTGCTTCATGATATGCAACTAATTTTTTTTCTTTTTTAGATAAAAAATCTTTTTTACGTGTAGAACCAATTAATATACGATCGATAGCCTCATTAACATCTTGAGGTTCTATAGTTAAACTACGACGACGTACTGCTAATAAAGCAGATTCATTCAAAACACCTTCTAATTGAGCTCCACTAAATCCAATAGTTTCTTCAGCGATTTCACTTAAATTAACTTCCGAACTAAAACGTTTATTTTTAGCATGCAATTCTAAAATAGCTCTACGATCTCTTGCGCTTGGTAAATTAATAGTAAAACGACGATCAAATCTACCAGGTCTTAAAATGGCTGAATCTAACATTTCTGGTTTATTGGTAGCAGCTATAACAATAATTTCTGTATTTGAGTTAAAACCATCCAATTCCACTAATAATTGATTTAAAGTATTATCATGTTCCGAATGATGACTACGAGTACCCCTCTTATGAGCTAAACCTTCTACTTCGTCAATAAAAATAATACAAGGAGCATGCTGAGAAGCTTTTTGAAATAAATTACGCACACGAGAAGCCCCTACTCCCACATATTTTTCTACAAATTCTGATCCAGAAGTCGCAAAAAAAGCAACTCCTGCTTCCCCTGCTACAGCCTTAGCTAATAAAGTTTTTCCAGTACCAGGAGGTCCGGATAACAAAACCCCTTTAGGAATACGAGCACCCATATCTTTATATTTTTGTGGATATTTTAAAAAATCAATAATTTCTTGCATTTCGATTTTTTCTTCAGAAAAACCAGCTATATTTTTAAAAGTAACATTACTTGATAAATCGCCTTTTTCTTTTTTACCAATATATTTTTCACCCATTTGTTCAAAAAATTTAGCAGTAGTATTTTTAAATAAACAATATAATAAATAACAACTAATCAAAGGCAAAATAAAACCAATAGCATCAACCAAAGGACCAAATCCTAAATAAGGAGGTTCTGTATAAGGATTTTCTAAAATTGTTTGATAAGAAGAATCAGTTTTAGATTTTTCCGCGATAATATCGATAATTTTATGATAAATTTTATCAGATACAGAATTATATATCATTATTTTTTCTTTACCTATACCATTATCAGAAGTATCCAATATTTTAACTTGCAAATCATATAAAGTCGGTATACTACGGACTATTTTGGGTTTAATTTCTTGAATTTTAACATTTTTTTTCGGATTTTCTAAAACATTTATTAATTCCATAACATGATTAGGTTGTTTCATAATTTGTTCAAATATATTATGCATAGACATAATCATTCCAAAAAATCCTATAAGACCTATCAAATGCCAAATAGTAATATGTTGAAAATATTTCTTGTAAAAATCGATCATAATTTATTATTCCTTTTTTTATAAAATTTTTATATTATGTCTCAAGAATGATTTTTAATAAAATAATAAATTTTTTAATTTTTTATTATATCTGTTGCTAAATATTTTTGTAAAACTATAGGTACGTTAACACTACCATCTTTATTTTGATAATTTTCTAAAATCGCCGCCATAGTTCTACCTATAGCTAAAGCTGAACCATTTAAAGTATGAACTAATTTACCTTTATCTTGTAAATGAGCTTTAAACTTAATATTGGCTCTACGAGCTTGAAAATCTTCTGCGTTACTAATAGAAGCTATTTCACAATATTTTTGTTGACTAGGAAGCCACACTTCAATATCATAAGTTTTACTCATACTAAAACCTAAGTCACCAGTTGATAACAACATAATACGATAAGGTAACTGTAATTTATCCAAAATAACAGCGGCATCTTTTAACATATCTTCTAAAACCATATAAGATGTTTTCGGTTCTACAAATTGAATTAATTCGACCTTATTAAATTGTTTTTGTCTCCAAATTCCCTTAGTATTTTTACCAGAAGCTCCAGCTTCCTCACGAAAACAAGTGGTGTAGCCAACATATTTAATAGGTAATCTTTTAATATCCAAAATTTCTTGACGATGTAAATTAATAGTAGGAACTTCAGCTGTGGGATTTAAATACCAATCATATTTATTTGATTGCAATTTAAAAACATCTTGAGAAAATTTAGGCAATTGACCTGTAGCAAACATAGATTTTTGATTTACTATAAAAGGCGGTATTATTTCCAAATATTTATTAGATATATGATTATCTATCATAAAATTGATTAAAGATCTTTCCAAACGGGCTCCTAATCCTTTTAAAACAACAAATTTACTACCAACAATTTTAGAAGCTTTTTGAAAATCTAAAATATTTAAACTTAATCCCAATTGAAGATGATCTTTTATAACAAAATCATAATGACGTGGTTTAATAATAGAATGATATACCTCTATATTATCTAATTCACTATCTCCAATCGGAACACTGTCATGAGGAATATTAGGTAAGCAATGCAAAATATTCATAACTTCTTCTTCAATCGTTGCCAAATTAATTTGTAATTTTTTTAAATCCGCTTCATGATGGATATCGCTATCTAGAATACTTTCTGAATTGCACTCAGTTAACGATTTATTAATTTTCTGACGAGAAGATTGATTCTTAAAATATTTTATACGTTCAATTTTTTGTAAAAATTGATTTTTGGATTTGTATAAAAAAATTAATTTATCCAATAAATCTTCATTAACAAATCGATTTTTAAGTTTACTTTTCACTAAGTCTATATTTTTAAGTATAAATTTGATATCTAACACAACTTATAAAAACCTCTTTATGGTATCTCAATTTAACTAAATAAAATTTGTAATAAATTTAATTTACTTTCAAAAACAGATCGAAATTAATTGCTGTAAATATTATTCAAAGCAATAGCGGCACTTCTTTTCTTTCTATTTACATAATTGCCTACATAAATACCTTTAGATAAACCTTTATCTAATTTTTTGCAAACTATACTATAATACAAAGAAGCTTCACGAATATCTTTAGCATTTTTTAATTTTTTAAAATAAGTTTTAGTTGATGATTTAAAATCACTATTACGCAATCTACGTTTATTATTGGTAATAATGCGTTTTTTTTGTTTTTTGATATTTGCCATTTAGATAAATTCCTTTTTTAAATTTAGATTATTTAAATATTTTTAATTATTAAATTTTTTTCAATTTGAAAAAATGTCTATGCTACATTATATATTAATAAATTGGTTTTTTATTAGTTTTTGTTGTAATATGTATATACAATTATTAAATTTGATCGAAAATCCCCTGGGTTAAATCAAATTGATTTGTTGAATCAGAATTATTTCATAATTATTTCTTAATAGAGGGGGGTGTATTTTTACTTTTAAATAACAAAATTTATCACTCAGTTATCTATTACAAATACCCCCCTTCTAACCCGGAAAAATAAAGTTCCCAAAATCCGACTTAACATAATCTTCTTCCTAAGAAGTTGATTATCTCAATTATTTTAAATTTAAATTAAGTTTTATTCCTCCGGCTATTAAAAAGTCAATTTATCCTTGAGATAGAAGATTTTTATTTACTCAGTTTTTTCTTTAAGATTCCCCAATTTAAAATAATTAAGCAACAGTTTCAAACCGATCAACCATTAACCAAACTTTATACCGATTTAACTTGTTTTGCTACCAAACAAGGTTTACTATGGGTTTCGGTAATTCTAGATGGTTATCATCACCAAATTTG
>NZ_JAOSIQ010000040.1 GCF_030586845.1 Candidatus Phytoplasma bonamiae
TTCTAAAATTCGTTCTTTTGCCTCTTGTAAACCATAATGATTTTTTTCTAAAACCATACGAATTTTTTCTAAATCATTAATATCTTTGCTTTTTTTACCCCAAGGTAAGGCTATTAAAAAATCCAAAACAATTAAATGCGGTAATAAACCAATCCAATCCTTAATATTATTATTTCAATTATTAAAATAAACCGCAATTTATAAAGAAAGCGAAACGAAAGGTGTTCGCTTGAACAAAACAATACCCCACTGCAAATACAATACAGTCATTACATTATTTGAAAACTATTTTATTATTATATATTTTGAACATATTAAAAAGATGTTTGAAAATTAATAAATCAATTTGATAAAAATAAAATTATATTGTAAAAAAATAATAGTTTATTAAATAATAATTTTTATAGCTTTTTTTCTATAAAGGTTTTTTATAATTGTTAGATTTTCAAATATTTATATAATTTTAAAAAATATAATAAAAAGATAAAATTTTCTTAAGATTTATAGATTATTTATTATTTCTAATTATTACTATATCAATTGAATAAATATTTTAAATTTCATCATTTTAGAAATAAATTATAAATAATTATTTTATAAAAATATTTTAAAATTATTTTCAAATAATATATAAAAAAAAGGAGAGTTCATAATCTATGACAATTTTTAATGATTGTCATCGAAAATGATCTCTCTAATATTAATTATAAACAATTTTATAATTATTTTTTATATATTAATTTAATCTTTTATTTCATTAAAATTATTTTGTTTGTTTCTTTCTGGATCAAGTTTTCGCCAAGTTGTTTTGATTTCTTCAATAGTCTTTTCATAATTATCTTCATAATTTGATTCCAAATTAACATTTATTTCATTTTTGATTATAAATAAAATAATAAAAATTATTGTTAATAAAATAATTCGATTAATTAATTTAATAAACATTTTAATTTGCTCCTAAAAAAATAATATTTTTAAAAAAATATTTATTTTAGTATACTAAAAATATCTTAAAAAAATAATTTAAATAAATTTAAATTTATTTTTAATATAATAAATATAATTTTTTTTAAAAAAATGAAGTTTATAAAATATAATTTTTTATATTTTACTAATAATAATAATTATTTTTAATAAAAAAATATCTGATTTAAATAAAAAAATTGTATTATATACTTTAACAGAGTAAAAAAGGAGAATTATAAATATTTCATGATAATGTCAAACTTTATCAAAACTATTATGCAAATAGATTTAAAACAAAATCAAATATCTGAAATTATTACTCGTTTTCCTCCAGAACCAAACGGTTTTTTACATTTAGGTCATGCCCGAGCTATTGTTATTAATTTTGAATTAGCTAAATATTTTCAAGGAAAAACCTATTTAAGATATGATGATACTAATCCTATGCGTGAAAAAGCTGTTTATATCGAAAATATAGAAAAAGATGTACATTGGTTAGGATATAAACCAGATAAAATTTTTTTTACTTCAGATTATTTTGATGCTATATATCAAAAAGCTATTTTATTGATACAAAAAAATAAAGCTTTTGTAGATGATTTGAATGCAGAAGAATTAAAACAAACAAGAGAAATCCAAAAAAATTCTCCTTACCGAAATCGCTCCATATCAGAGAATTTAGAATTGTTTGCTCAAATGGCTCAAGGTAAATTTCATATAGGTCAAAAAGTATTAAGAGCAAAAATTGATATGTCTAGCCCCAATTTAAATTTACGAGATCCGGTTTTATACAGAATTTTGAATACTAAAACTTTAAAACAAAAACATCACTATATTTATCCAACTTATGATTTTGCCCATCCTTTAGCTGATTCTATAGAAAAAATTACTCATTCTTTATGTTCTTTAGAATTTGAAGATCATCGTCCGCTTTATGATTGGATTATCAAGGAAACTGAAATGATTCATGTTCCAAAACAAATTGAATTCGGTAGATTAAATATTATTGGCACATGTTTAAGCAAAAGAATCCTTAAATCTTTAGTAGATTTTAATTTGGTAAAAGGTTGGGATGATCCGCGTATGCCTACTTTAATAGGATTACGAAATCGAGGATTCACTCCTTCTGCTATTAAAAATTTTATCCTAGAAGCTGGTCTTTCGAAAATAAATAGCAATGTTGACAAAAGTATGTTGGATGCTTGTTTAAGAAGCGATTTACAATTAAAAACTAAAACTATTATCGCTGTTATAAAACCTTTGAAAATAACCATTACTAATTATCCTGAAAATACAATAGAATATCGTGAAATTTCTTATTATAAAAATGACGAACAAATAAAAAGAAAAGTTTTTTTTTCACGCAATATTTATATAGAACATAGTGATTTTCAAATAAAGAAACCTAATCAGGATTTTAAAAGATTATTTTTGTATGGAGAAGTTAGATTATTATACTTTTATTTTATTAAAGCTTATAAAATCATAACCAATAATTATGGAGAAATTTTAGAAATTTTAGCTACTTATGATCCACTAACTAAAAGTGGTAGTGGCTTTAATCAACGCAAACCCAACGGTACTATTCATTTTTTAACTATGGAAAAATCTTTAGAAGCAACTTTTAATTTTTATCAAGATTTATTATTAAAACATAATAATAATCAATTGAATTATCAAAAACCTGAAGAAATAAAAAGTTTATTTAATTTTAACTCTTGGGAACAATACAAAGGTTTTATAGAAAGCAATGTGGATTTTCAAAATAATTTAGAAAAATTTCAATTTATTAGACATGGTTTTTTTAATTTAGAACATCAAAAAAACCAAATAAGAAATTTTAATGAAATTGTAGCTTTAAAAAATAAAAACAAATATTAGATTTAATCTAAATTTATTACAAAAAAATTAAAAAATTATTATTATTTTTAATAATAGTGAAGATATGGGTATAAATAACAAAACTAATCGTAACCATTTATGATAATATCCAAAAACCATATATTTGGCAAATTATACTTAATAATATTAGATCACAGAATAATTTAAAGTATGTATTTATGTAGCATAATATTCCAAAAAGATTGCTAAAAATATACGGATAAGATTATTTGCGTTTCATTTATAAGATTTATATTTCTATCAATTATTACAAACAGTCTCTGTCCAAATGGTTAGAGCAAGTTTCCCAACACACTGATTTCCATAATTTATCCCCTTTCCAGATTTAACTCTTCGCGTGTTACCATTGGTTAAATTTTTATTTCTTTATCTTTTGTTCTTTTCGAATATTCTAATATTTCCGTTTTTTGTTCATCATGCTTCACAAATGAGCGTTTCTAATGGTTCTGAAATGATGAATTTCCAGGGATTGATTTTCTAATTAGCCAACTTCACATTTTTGTGCTGTTAATCTGTCGGTTAATCTGGTTCGCTTTTTGAAGAAATTGGGTTTGATGACTATTTCGGCTATTTCGCCTTTATAGGCTCTCATCCTGTTTAATTCTTTTCCAGAAAAAGTTATCGATTTTGAAGGTATCTAATTTAGAGGATTGATGATCAAAAAAATTTACTATTATTTTATTCAAACATGTTTAACAAGATTTTCAAGAATTGAGAGATATATTATATTAAGTTTATTCTTTTATTCCTTGAGAGAAGCTAAATTATGGAAATTCGGATGTCGGGGCAATCGTTTTTTGGCAAGTTTCCAAGCATCCGGCTTTCCATAATTTACTCTCTTTCGAGAACCAATTTCTCCTCACGGTTGATTAGTTATTTATTCTTATTGTTCTTATTCTTCCTGATATCATGTATTTGCTGATTGGT
>NZ_JAOSIQ010000041.1 GCF_030586845.1 Candidatus Phytoplasma bonamiae
TACTTCATCGTAACCCGCTTTTAAGAACTGCTGTAATTCTTGATAGTTTCCTTTCAAGAACCGTTCTTAGCCTGTCAGTGTTTATCGCACTGGTGATGGGTTAGTTCACTCGATATTTAGGCCTCTTGGGCGCCTAAACTAAAAATAATAGTAATTAAATTTATTATAAATTAAGATAAAATATGGATTAATTAAAAAAATTCTTTTTTATTGATTGTTAAAAAATAACTTTATAAACACACAATTTATCTAAAATCTTATTTTTTCTTAATATTATTCACTATTTTTAGCTAATAATAAATTATTACTGAATTTATTATATCATTTTTTTTATGTATATTTGTTTTTCAATTTTAAACTTTTCAAAGATATTGGAGAAAAAAAGTTATAAAAATAGAATAATTAAATTTAATAATAAATTTATTGAGTAGCTAATTAAAAAGTTTATATGTCTTTAAATAAAAAAGTACCTTTAAATTGATTTTTTTATTATGAATAAAATATTTTAAATTATTTCTTCAATAAATGAATTTCCATTAATAATCCTTTATTAACTACTAATATTAATGACTTTTTAATTACAATCTATAATTTTATAATAATAAATATAATATTTTTAACTATTAATTATATAAATTTTTATTTACTTTTTTTAATAATTTAAAAACTAAAAAAACATAAAATATATTATTAGTAATAACGGAAATCAGTATATATAGGAATAAATTATTCGAGTTTCAATTACCGAATTTATTTTTCTCTATTACAAATAGCTCCCTTCAAACCAGAAGAGCAAATTTTCAAAAATCTGAATTTCGGCTTGCGTTTTTATTTTTTTCGATAAACTTTATCATACTCTAAATTAGATTACTTTTTTAGGTTTTTCTTAATTAATCAGATTTTTCATCTACCTTATCAACACATTATAAATAGAGATGGATTAAAAGGTAAATGTTATTATCTCTCTTCTTTGGGAGTACGCTAAGGTAATAGGACAAATTGCTGTTTTTATCAGTATATTTACACCCTAACTTATCGTTTGTTATTTATTATGATTAATTTCAAATATTTAAAAATTATTTTTAATTAATGTAAATTTTTCATAAAATCATCTAACCATTTAGGCAAAGAAACATCTTTACGAGCAGAATTAAATTTGTTATTATTATTTTTTAATTCTTCTGTCAAATAATTGTAAGCCATTTCGGTAGAAATAATACCTCTTTTTAACCATGATTTTAAAACAGCATCACAATAATTATAAGAAAGCACAAAATTAAGCTCATGATATTTCTTTTTACAAATATACATCAATAAAGCGTTAATAACTCCGATATCTACATCTTTATGATTTTGAATTAACATAAATAAATCATGATTTAATTTTTTATGTATATTAATATTTTTACCAAAATTTTTAATAATATGAATAGGATGTGAACGTTTTAAACACAAAATCATTTCATTTTTTTCTTGTTGATTATTATTAACATCAATAATTTTAATATTTTTTTTAGCTTTTATATTTTGTTCATATAAATAATCTCTTAAAATATTTAAATTACTAATTCTATTATAATTATGACGAAAAAGTTTTTGATACAAAATAGCCATTTCTTTAGGTTGTAACATATAAACAAAACCTAAAGTCACGATATAATCAATATTTTCATCCTCTAATAAAAAAGGTTTTTTAAAACGTTCAGATAAATTATTTAAAAACACTTCATAATCGAAAAATTTTTGAAATACTAACAAATGCTTAGTGCTATTTTTAACATTATCCAAATTAGAACATTTATATAAAGAAGCATGATCAATATTAATTTTATTAACTCCATACATATCTACAAAATTTTTACTAATATTTTGGAAATTTTTAGGTATTACAGGCAATTGAGTTAATAATAATTTTTGTAAACAATGATAATAATTACCAACTTCACTTAAAAAAAAATGACTCAATAAGGGATCGCTAAAAAATTTTTTAACCGAAACAGGGGAATGAATTATATAAATAATATCTTTATTATCATTAGAATAAGTTTCTAACAAACGGAGAGCTTCTAATTTATATTGATTAGATTGAAAAGTTTTTTGATCTATATTTAAAAAATCCAATAACATCTGATATGTAATATTAAAATTATTATAAACATTATTTTTACTTTCATTTAAAAAATATAAAGTATTATACAAAGAAATAGCAATAGTTCCAATGAGGGGTTGATATAATAAATTAATAACTTTATAATCTTCTAAAGTCAATTTGTCAACACAATAAATTTCAATTATCTTTGAATTAATCATTATTTGCGACCTTCCTTAAGGCTATACCATAATAAATGATAAAATATAAATTTACCCATGATTAAAATATAGCATAAAATATTTATGTCTATCTCAATTGACAAAAAGCACAAAAATAAGAACTACGACCATTAATTTTAATTTTTTGAATTAATTTGTTGCATCTAAAACACATTTGTTTATCTTTTTTATATACTAAAAGCTTTTTTTGAAAATTACCTTTAATTCCTAAGGATACGGATAGATTAATTGCGTTTTATGCAGCGATTTATCTTTGCTGTTTTATTTACAATCAGCCCCCGTCCAAACCGGACAAGCAAGTTTCCAAGCATCCGGCTTTCCATAATTTACTCTCTTTCGAGAACTAATTTCTCCTCACGGTTAATTAGCTATTTATTCCTATTGTTCTTATTCTTTCTGATATCATGTATTTGCTGATTGGTTATCTTCCGATGACAACTTTACACAATACCTTTGTTCTTTTATTCATGATACTTTGGTAATGCGCATTACGGACCGTACCAATGTAATGAAATTTGAAATTGGATTGTTTTGTCGCAACCCTCACAACGTTCCGCTTTTAGACGGTCAGTTAAATGGGTACGACTTTGGAATATAAATCTATTAATGGTAATGTCTGGATTTCCCTTATAATTACGCATTGTCTTAATTTTGTTCCAAGAGTAAACCTCCCATGGTTCGTATTGGGTTTTTCCTTTATTATAATAGGAAATACCCCAAGTTGAACCTATACTACATTTTTTTCGAACTCTAGCAATTGACGTTTTTGTTTCCTTGCCAGTGTTTTCAAACAGCTATATTCAGCTAGGTAATTTAGATGGGTTAGAACACTTAGATTGTTAGCTAAACAAAAGTCTTGGATAATTTCCTCGGAAGATTGTTTGATAGGTTCGAATTATTTCTAATTCGTCTCTTTCTGCTAATGTTTCGTCGTGTTTCACCTTTCCCTTTTTTAACCAATTATATTCATATCCATATTCTTCGGCTTTCGCTTGGGAAATTCTGACAAGAACTTTGCCATTTAAGGAATTCTTGGTAGTTTTCCTTTCCCGGGTTTTATTGGTAGGGTTAACCTTTATCATGTAGGATAGAAACCTCGTTCCTTTGTTGGCTTTAACAATTTTGGGCTTATCCTTACTAACAGTAAGGTTCAGGTCCTGCTTTAGCCATTGCGTTACTTGGTCTTTGATTCTTTCTGCCTGGTTATATTCGCCTTTAACACCAATGATAAAAT
>NZ_JAOSIQ010000042.1 GCF_030586845.1 Candidatus Phytoplasma bonamiae
TATTTATATGAAGTCATCAATGAAGCTTTAGAACATTTACCTGATCATCAACAATTCTTAAAAGCGAATCGGACTTTAGAAAACTTGTTAAAAACCACAGTTAGTATTTTTGCTCAAACCCATGGGGTTTCACCTGCCCCATGGGTTTGGATAATAATCCTAAAAAATTAATTAAATATAATAGTATCAAGATGTAATTTATTTTTTACTTGCATCATTTTGATTTATAAATCTTTTTTATTTTATTCCTCGGTTAAAAATTATTTCATAGAACTAGTTTTTTTGTAAATAATTTAATTTTTATATTCTCATTAATATCTGAATTTTTAATTTATTTATTTTTTAGAAATATTCTTACTTTAAAACTAAAAGAACAATTTTCTTAAAATCTTGCTTATTATAATTCGTCTTATGACGAAAAATTAATTTTATGTTATCATTAATTAGTTTTGTTAATTATTATCATTATTAGTTACTTAAATTCTTTAATACATTTAGATTATTGATTGGATTATTATTAATTACATTTATTTGGAGAATTTTCATTAATAGAAGATTTCAGCATGTTTAATAATCTCAAATAATTTACAAAATTGACTGTATTTTAGAGATTTCTTATTTTTTTACTTGAAGATAACTCTGAAGATAATAAAGAAGTGTTATCAGGTTCTTCAGAAGATAGAGTTTCGTAGTTTTTAATCTAATGAAATTATTTTTAGTTTTAGTTTGGAGAATTTCTATAAAAATTTTCATTCTAGAAAAAATTGATTCTTTTGTTTTCGATTTGTCCAGGAGATAATAATTATTCTTATGATTCTATGTCGACTTTACAAAATAGAGTTTTTTATTTTTCAATACCATTAAGATTTTAATTAATTCCAATAATAACCGTTATTTCTGAAAAAAAATAATCATTATATCCGCATAATGTTTTAAAAAAGTTTTAATTCTTTGCAAAAATTATTTAAATTTTTTTAATTTGGAAAATTTTTCTTAAATTCAAAAAAATTATTTTAAAAAATAAAATCTTCACTATATATTTAACTTAAAAATAGAAAAAATTATAAAAAATGAAATAAAATTTTATTTTTTGAAACTAAAAATTATTTTAAAATATTTTAAATTTTTTTATCCGTTATTATTAAAAGGATAAAAGAATATTTCTAATGCTTTAGAACTTAATAACTTTTATACAATATTTTTTATTGAAAATCAAATAATAATTCTTCTAAGTATGTTTTTTTATTTATTGTTCATTTAAAAATTGGACTGTTAATTTTTTCAATCTAAAAAACTATTTCTATAATATTACATATCGATTTAAATATTAAAATATAAAAATAAAAATAAAAAAAGACCCCTTATTAATAAAAAAGGAGGTCTTTAAATTTTTAAATAAATTAATTTTATTATGAGGATTTTATTTAAATGAATTACTTTTTAATAATTTTGTTCTATTAGTATTGTTTATTAGGAAAAAATAACTATTTTATATTTATTTTAAGAAGAATTTTAAAATCAAAATATATTTTTCTTATTTGTAAAATATTTTGTTTTGATTTATTTAAATAATTAAAAAAATTAATCAAATCTTTTTCGCTAGATCAATAAAGTTTATAATTTTTTTAATTTATTTTTGAACATCTCCATAATTTGATTATTATAAGCAATAAATATTAATCTTGATAAACAACTAATAATGACCTGTAGATAAAAATATTTTTTTATTTATTCTTTTAAGCTGATAGGGCTTGTACAGAGAGAGTTAAGTTGAAAAATAATTGGTCGTTTGTATTTTGATTCTGAATCTTTATATCTTTGTTCTAAAGATGTTTTTAATTTTTCAGTATTAAATAACATATTTTGGTATGTTTGTTGTTTTGATTCTAAATCGGTGATGTCAAATTTAATTTTTTTGATTTGACTAATTATTTGATTTACTTCATTTTGAAGTATTTTAATTTTCTCTTTTAAATCGGTTTCTTCTATTGTATTTGGAGTTTTGAAATTATCAATTTTAATATTATATATTTGTTGAAACGATTTTGCATGAATAGGAGAGATTTCGCACAATTGATATTGAAGATTTTTAATATTGTTTTCTTTTTCGTCTCGTTGTTTTTCTAATGTTAATAATTGGGGGTTTAAAGATTGTATTTTAGATTGAATAGAAATTATTTGAGATTGATATCTATGACATTTATTTTGGCATTCATTAATAAAAATCTTTTTTTTGTTTAATAAATTACAATAGAATTTCCAATTATTTTTCATTTCAGAAATTTCTTCTTTTTCTCTTGAAGACAAATCAACAGGTAATAAAGAAGGATTATCAGTATCCGTAAAAATATAATTTTTAATTTTTTCTAATTTAATAGAAGTGGTTTGAATTTGAGGTTGAATAATTTCCGTAGAATGTTGTTTTGTTTCAAATTCTTCAGAAGATAAAATCTTTTTTTCTGATTCTAATTCTAAAAAAGATGAAGGTGTTTTTGGTCTATGAATATTTTGATAAATAAAAATAACAATAATGATAAAAAATAATGAAATAATAATAATTTTTTTTAAATTTCTTTTTAAAACAATTAATAGATTCATAAATTTATTCATTTTTCTAAGTAATAATGATTATTATAAAAACTCGAAAATATTATTAAATTAAATTTTCATAATTATTGATAATAAATTAATGAAATTTGAAATATTTTTTGCTTTTTTTGTTGTTTTGTTTAATGTTTTGTTATACACAAGCTGTTTATTTTAATTTTATTTTTTAAAAATGTTTTATTTAACTATAAATTTATTATAAATAGCGATATATAATAATTGTAATTTAATAATGATTAATAAATTATTCATTAACGAATTATTATTAAATTAATTTTAAACGTTTTAAAAGTCATTATTTCATTTGTTTTCTTGATTGTATTTCTAATTCATCGAGATAGATTAATTCGGTTTAGAAAAAACTATAATAATTTTTTCATATTCGCAATTAGCCCCTCACAGAACCGGACAAGCAAGTTTCCAAGCATCCGGCGCCTAATATCTAATATTAGATATTGAAACTCTTTCGCCTTGTAAAGGTTATTACCCTTCGCCTAGGTCGGGTTAGCCTTAAATATTCCAATTTGAGGATGAAAC
>NZ_JAOSIQ010000043.1 GCF_030586845.1 Candidatus Phytoplasma bonamiae
CCCTATAAGAGTGGTTAACTCTCTTCTTGGTAAGACGATTAGCTAGCTTATTCCAAAACTAGATTTACTCTTACGACTACTAAACAGATTCTTTATCCTTAACTATCAGGGCTTTGATTTCCTGATTAGTAAATTGAATTACTTAGTCTTAGGATTCTCCAAGTTACTCTAAATTTCTACCTTGGTTCCTTAGGAGAAGTAACCATTATGTTAATGGTGAGATTCCAGATTTTAATTGATAAACTATCCAATCCACATACTATATTGATAGATTCTGGACTGTTCGCTTATAGTAGTTTACGAAACAGGTTTGTTAATTACATCTTCTTTTATCTTCTTAGGCCATTACAGGCTTATCCTTAGAACCATTCGGTGGCGTGATCGTCTTGACTAACTACTTCGTCGCAATCCGCTTTTAAGAACTGCTGTAATTCCTCTGAGTTTCCTTTCAGGAACCGTTCTTACCCTTTCAGTGTTTACCTCACTGGTCATTGGTCAGATGACATGATATTTAAGCCTCTTTGGCGCCCTATGTGCTAACATGGACTTTCCTAAATTAGAAATCTTTAAATTTTAAAAAAATCTAACTTCGATCACCTTCCATTACTCTCTTACCATCGATTATTTTAACAAATTTTTTTAAAATTATAATTAATTAATTTAAATAATTATTTTTCCCAAACTAAAGATAAATCAATTTTGCCTTTTTCATTTATGAAAATACATTTAGCTAAAACTTTTTGTCCTATCGAAAGGACATCTTCTACACATTCAACTTTAATATTTGATAATTTGCTGATATGAATAAAACCTTCAATTCCAGGAAAAATCTGAACTATAGCAGCAAAAGAATGACCATTCTTTTTATCATATAAAATTTTTATAACAGTGACTTCATAAATTTTACCTATTTTTATTTCATCTACTAAATTTAAAATATAACTAGATACTTGATTAACAATACTTTCGTTATTATGCATAATAAATATATTACCATTTTGTTGAATATCGATTTTAACATTATCATAAGTATCAATAATTTGATTAATAATTTTTCCGCCAGTGCCAATAATATCGCGAATTTTATCAACAGGGATAGTAATCATCTTAACTTTAGGTACATAAATAGACAAATGTTCTCGAGGCTCTTTAATAGTCATATTCATTTTTTCTAAAATTTCTATTCTACCCAAACGAGCTTTTTCTAAAACTTCTCGCAAAATATCAAAACTAATGCCTTCTATTTTAATATCCATTTGCGCAGCTGTAATACCTTTAAAAGTACCCGCAATTTTAAAATCCATATCACCTTTTTGATCTTCTAATCCTTGAATATCGCTTAGAATAGCATAATCATTTTCGCTAGCAAAAAATAATCCCATTGCTAAGCCCGCTACAGAACTTAATAAAGGAACCCCTGCATCCATCAAAGCCATAGAAGCAGCGCAAATAGTTGCTTGCGAAGATGAGCCATTAGATTCTAAAATTTCTGATACTACCCTAATAGTATAAGGAAAATCTTGTTCCATTGGAAGAACATGAAATAAAGCTTTTTTAGTTAACATACCATGACCGATTTCTCTTCTAGAAGGCATCATATATTTACCTATTGAACCTACAGCAAAAGGAGGAGAATTATAATGAACAATAAAAGATTCTTTGTCTTCTTCACTAAGATCATCTATCAATTTACATTCACTTAAAGCACCTATGGTCACAACCGCTAAACTTTGAGTTTCACCACGAGAAAAAATAGCTGATCCGTGAGTACGTGGTAAAATGCCTACTTCAGTTTTAATAGAACGAATTTCATTTAAAGTTCGACCGTCAATTCTTTGTTTATCTTTTAAAACCATTTCTCTCACTATATCAGTTAATAAATTATTAAACATATATGTAAATTGTTCTTTTGTTTTTTCCAATTTATATTGGTGTTCGCAACTAAACATAAAATTATTAGATATATCATCGCCAATCGCAAAGTCTTTATCTTCTATATATTTTTCCAGAATAAAATGTTTAAGCTTATTAATTGTATCCGAAAAATTTTTTTTAATAAATTTATTATCAATTTCTTTTTGTAAAGTAATTTTTACAATTTCAAAATACTTAAATTTAAACTTAACATATAAATCAATCTTGTAATTATTTTTAAAATCAATATTTTTAATGATATTTAAATTATTTTTGATTTCTTCCTGAAAAATACATAATTGTTTAATAAAATTATGACCAAACAACATAGCTGACATTAAATCTTTTTCTGAAATTTCTTTAGAACTAACTTCTATCATATTTAATTTTTCTTTAGTTCCACTCAAAACCAGCCATAAATCAGAAACATTTTTTTGTTGAGGATCAGGATTAATAATAAATTGATTATTTACTCGACCCACACAAACAGCTGAAACAGCTTTATAAAAAGGAGCGTTAGAAATCAATGCAGCTAAAGAACTACCTAAAATTGCAAAAATTTCATTATTACAACTTTCATCATTACTTAAAATAGTATTTACAATTTGAATTTCTTTATTAAAATTTTTATCAAATAAAGGTCTTAATGTTCTATCTATCAAACGAGCATTTAATATTCCTGAGTCGGAAGGTTTGCCTTCTCTTTTAGAAAAATTTCCGGGTATTTTTCCTGCTGCATAAAATTTTTCTTGATAAAAAATCATCAAAGGTAAATAATCCAAACAAATTTCATTCTCGCCAATAACTAAAACACTTAATAAAACAGTATCTTTATAACGAACTAAAACAGAACTATTAGCTTGTTTAGCTAATTTATTAATTTCTACAATAAGTAAATTATTTTCAAAAGTAGTTTCAAACACTTTCAAAGTCATGAAAATCCCCTTTTTTTCCTAAAATAAATGCGAAAAATATCACAAACTACTTTTGAAAATAAAATATTATTAAAATTTAAAATGGCGCCTATGCTAGGGATCGAACCTAGGACATTCTGATTAACAGTCAGATGCTCTACCAACTGAGCTACATAGGCACAAATAAAAATTATAATAATTTAGAAGTTTTGGTTTGGTAGAGAATGAGGGGATCGAACCCCCGACCTCCTGCTTGTAAGGCAGATGCTCTCCCAGCTGAGCTAATTCTCTACTACAAATAAT
>NZ_JAOSIQ010000044.1 GCF_030586845.1 Candidatus Phytoplasma bonamiae
AATAAATATATTATGTTTAGATAAAACTGGTACTATTACCGATGGGAATATGAATGTTAAAAAAATTTTAAAATATTCTAATGATGATACTATTGATTTAAATTATTTAAGTATACATAATAAATATCTAAATAACTTTATTAACAATAATATTAACAATAATGGTAAAAGATGTAAATTTAAAATTTTTTAACTTTTACTATTATAACAAAAAATTATTTTTTTTGTTATATATAATATTTTTATTTTTATTAACAATAATGGTTCAAAATTTTTTAACTTTTACTATTATAACAAAAAATTATTTTTTTTATTATATATAAATATTTTTATTTTTATTAACAATAATGGTTTAAAATTTTTTAACTTTTGTCATTATAACAAAAAATTATTTTTTTGTATATATAATATTTTTATTAATGTCTTATATTTATTTATACTAAATATTATTTATTTTTAATAATCAAAAATATTAAAAAAATGATCGATTAATAAGTTAATTTAATCTCATAAAAATTAAAAATATATTTTTTTGGGATTAATTGGTTTACATAATTAATATTATAGGAAGTAAACTTTATAATAAAAAACATGGTTTTTACATAATATTTAATATTTTTATAAATAAAAACTTTTTTACAAAAATTATATATTTTTTTATATAAAAAGTTATTTTTTTGATATTTTTATTCTAAATATAATTAAAAAAACTTATTTTTAAAAATACCATTCAATTAATTTAAATAAGTTTCACTTTATTTTATTACGTAATAAGTTTCCTAAATATTAATTATATTAAACAATATTTAATATAATTAAACATAGTTATCTAAATTTTTCTTAATTCTAAATCTATTTGAATAGATATTCTAAAATTTATTTTTTTTATTATTTGCTTAAACAAATCAAATACATATATACGAAAAATATTAATAAAGTGATATTTTGATTATAGAAATTTTCAATATTAAAAAATGATAAAAATAAAAAATAATAATTTTTAATTAAAACTATTAGTGATTGTTAGAAATATAATCAAGAAATGGGCAAAGTTACTTTATTTTTACATAAAAATCACTGTTTTATATTATTATGTTTAACGAAGTAATTAACGAAAACAAAAAATCATTGACCAATAAATTAACAAAGAAAATTTACGTTATGATATAAGGATATTAACCGCAGCAATTTAACCAAACTATGACGTCAACAAAAAAAGATTACCAAAGAAAACTTAAATAATATCAAAACTCACAATGATAAATAAATCGTAAAAAATATATTATGATTTTCAATAAATAAATTTTTTTTAAAATATTTAATTTGCAAAATTATATAATAATTGTAGTGATATATTTAAATTTCAATATTTTTTATTTAAATTCTATGAAATTTTTATAAAATTATTAGTAATATAAATATTGATCTTATTAAAGAAGTGTATATTTAATATTCTTTATATCAATAATGATAAGGATAATCAATTAAATATTAAATTGTAAAAAAGGAATATTTATCTATGTTTGATAATTCAAAAAAACAATTATCTAGTAAAGCTTTTGTTTTTTTAATTGTATTAATTATATTTTCAAGTGCCACTTATTTCATTAAATTAAATGTTTATTCTCTTCGTGATTTTTCTTTTGATCATAATTATATATATTACTCAGAGCAAAAATTACTAACTTTGATAAGTGGCGCTTTTTATAATACTTTTTATAATTTCACTTATCAAAGTAATTTTTTAGTTCTTTTATTTTGTATTGGAACTTTAAATTCTAAATTTCGAAATCATAAAAATTATTCTTTATGGGCTTTTTGTGTTTTAATTGATATATTATTAACCGGCGTCGTTTGGAATTTAATCGCCAATCCTTTTGTAGATTATAAAAATTTTAAATATGAATTTTTAACAGTGAGTTTATGCGAACATACTTATATTCCGATATTATTTACTATTTTTTATTTTAGTAATTTTTATGTTAATCCTCCTTTAGCCCCTTGCTTTAAACATTATTTAGCTTTAATCCATCCTTTGTTTTATCTTTTTTATTCCTTAATTTTAGGTTCGATCGAAAATCAACGTTTTTATCAATATCCTTATAATTTTATGAATCCTTCTTTATACTGTAATATCAGCTCAATAATTAATAATTTTTTTGATTTAAATTTTTATAATAATTTCTCTCAAGGATGGTTTGGCGTTTTAATAAATAATGTTTTCTTATTATTGGTTGTATCAATTGTTATTCCTATTCTATTTATAATAAAAAAAAAATTAGTCAATATAAAATAATCTCCAAGTTATTCCAAATTTTTATCAATCAAGATTTTACGACCACCAAACCGTTTCAAAAAACTATTAACCGATACTTATTTTAAAATTACTCAAAGATTTTTATATTTTTTTGTATTATTGACTATTTTAATAATCAAATTATCACTTTTTCATACTTAGGAACATCAAAATAAATATTTATTTTTCTATACTATTAAAAAAATTTTTAAATTAAAAAAACTTATATCATTCACTCTAATCAAGGAATCGCGCTGCACCTTATTTGATACAAAACGTTTTTTTAAGTAATTAATAATAAAGATACCAATTATTGGTTATTTTTGTTTGTTTTTTTCTTGGGATAAATGGTTGTTTTAATATTGCTGCGGTCTTTAAAATATGTCCCCCGATAAATTTCGGTCATGGCATCACTCATTATTAATCAGTTCCTTTCTTAAATTGTTTTTAAAAAAGTCCCTTTTCAAAGGGACTTAAATTAATTACTTGCCTTTTTGATTTTGTAGGCGATTAATTCTTTAAAATTTTTGGGTTCATAGTTCACCAAAGGAATTCTTTGCTCACAGAACTGAGTAAAGATGGATAAAAGGAAGAATAAAATAATTAAGATATCTCGGCTTTTGGTGAACCAATTACTTTTTTTATTTTTGGTTTTTTAGTTATTTTTCTGATTTTCATTTCAAAACCTCCTTCTTGATTTGATTTTTTTGTTATTTTTTTTAATTGATTTTTCTGTTTGAACTAGTTTTTTTAACCTACTTGTTTTTTTATTTATGGTTTTATTAAAATTTTTTTTGTTTTTGCTATT
>NZ_JAOSIQ010000045.1 GCF_030586845.1 Candidatus Phytoplasma bonamiae
AATTTTTAAAAAGTAATCAATCATAAAAAGATAAATAACAGAACTAAATTATGATATTAAAATCTTTTTTATTTAAAAAACAAAAATAAATTAAAATTTTTAAAATAAATAATACATAATTATTTTTCATTTAATAAGTTTATAAATCAGACTGTTTTTTTTTGGAATTTTTTAAAAAACAATTAGGGAATTTTTATTAATAAACTTTTATTTTTTTTATGATTTAAAATAAAACAAACCTCTCTTTTTATGAAGAGAGGTTTTTGGTTTTTAATTTAATTTATTCAAAAAATAATTATTTTAATGTTTTTGTGAGGTGTTATTATGAGGTAAATTATTAATTTTAGGAATAGGTGGTTGATTTTTTATTCGATCTAATATTTGATTTATATTTTCTTGATTTTGATTTATTATAATTTGTTTATTTCTTAAAAGATTTATTTGTTCTTCTGAAGCATAAAGTGGTGTATTGTTAATTATTTCTATCATTTCTTGCATTAATAATGAATGGTGTTTCTCTAATATTTTTATTCGATTTAAAAAAATCAATTTGTTAGTTATTTGTTGTTGAATGTTTAAGTGTGTTTGCTGAGTTAAAATGATTTGTTTATGTATTGTTTCTAGTTGTTCAAATAAAACTTTTTTGTCATCTTCTGAAACTTGATGTTCCAAAGCATCAATAACTTCTTGTGATTTTGTTCTTTGTTCTAATAATAAATTGTGATATTTCCTATATTCTCCTAAATAATCATAAGTATTGTTGCTTGTTCCAGGATCATCATTATTATTCATTGCTTTAATTTTATTATTCATTAAAAATAATCCCATTAAACTCAATAAACAAATACTTATTATTTTGACTTGAATTGATAATTTAAACATTAATTAAATCTCCTTTAATTCATTTATACTCATTATTTTTTAGGAATTTTCTAATTTATCAATGGGAGATATGCACGAGAATAGTTTTTTCTTAAATGCAAATATTGAATATTATCATTTGATGAATTATTTTCATAATTCTCTATTATAGAAATAATATTTTGTTGAAAACTTACAGGTTGATCTAATAATTGATTATTATTTTTTATTTTGTTATATTTGTTAATCGCCGTTGTAATAAAATTTTTTTTATGTAAAAGTTCGGTTTTCTTTTGGTTATCAAAATTAAAATATGTTAATTCGTTTTGTATAGCATATTCTGCTTGTATATAAAAAACATATTCTTCATCATTAAAAATTTTATTACTATTACTATGTTTATTATCCATAGCTATCATAATTATTTTCAAGTAATTTGGTAATGTAAACATAATTTATTAAACCCCTTTTTCTTTATTCCTTTAAATTTTTTAATTATATTGGGAATTTATATAATTTTTTTACTAGTCAAAGTTGGTTATTTTATTATTTGGAGTTTCTTTTGTTTTGTGTATTATTATACTTGTCTTAAAGAGAGATAAATTTTTACAGATAAAATTGAATTAAAACAGAATCGGTTAATTTTGAGTCAGCATTGTCAAAAAAAGCTTTGTTTAGATAGTAGTCTTTATTTTCGATTAATAAAATGTTTGGATTTTTCATGTTCTTATTTTTTATTTTAACATATAAACGTAATTTATTATCATCCTCCGTATCAAAAAAATAACTTTTATAGTCATTTAAGTGAGTATGATTATTATAGTATCATTATGGGCGCCAAAGAAGCCTAAATTTCGTGCTATTTAACCAATAGCCAGGGGCGATAAACCCTGAATGGATACGGTCGGTCAGTCAAACGAGAGAATGACAGATTACAGCAGATCATAAAAGCGGGTTGCGACGAAAGCAAATTAGTCAAGAAGATTCCGCCACCGAATAATTCTATGGAGAAGACTGCAATGGCCTAAGAAAGAAAATGGATGTAATTAACAAACCTATTTGTAAGTTGCTTTACTCAAATAGTCCAGAGTCTGCCAATATAAAAGAATGGTATCGGGCAGTTTATCACCCAACAAACCTGGAATCCTACCATTATCCAAAATGGTCATTTCCCCTAAAGAATTAAGGTAGAAATTTAGTGTAACTTGGAGAATCCTAAAACTAGGTAATTAAATTTACTAATCCGGAAATAAAAGCCCGGATGGTCAAGGATAAAGAATCTTCTTAGTAGTCGTAAGGATAAACCTAGATTTGGAATAATTTAGTTAATCATCTTACCAAGAAGAGAGTTAATGACTCTTATAGGGCGAAAGAAGAAAGTAATTTACTATTTATTCAATGGTATCGGGAAGGGAGTTGATAAATTATGTCAACAACAGTTTCACCAGAAACTAAACTTTTGCGAACATGGAATAAGATTCAATATTGTTCATCAAATGGCTATTCTCTAAAAAGAGAACTCCAGCAGGGAATGAATAACTTTTACAACACGTTAACAGCGTTTAATAAAATCGCGGCTAACAGAGGCGCTGGTACACCCGGAATTGACAATAAAACCATCGATGGAATTAATCTGGAAAGATTAAAAAGATACCATCGGGAATACGTCAATAATGGCTACCACCCGAAACCAGTCGAATCTTCATTCCTAAAGATAATAAAAAAACCAGACCCTTGGGCATACTGACCATCAAGGATAGACTGATACAAAAATGCCTGGAACAACTCTTAACTCCTTATTTCGAAAATATTTTTTCAGAATGGAGTTTTGGATTTAGAACCAAAAAATCTGGTCATGACGCTATCAAACGCGTCAAACAAAGATTTAGAGGAATTGATTGCCTTGTTAAAATTGACTTGAAAGGTTACTTTGAAACTATCAATCATGAGATTCTAATGAGAACCTTAAATCAGTTCATCAGAAAGAATAAAACTTTATTGATCATTAACAAATGGTTAAAATCCGGTTTCATGAAAGAGGACATCAAGTACGAATCTTTATCAGACTCTCCTCAAAGGAGGATTATTTCTTCCTTTTTGACGAATGTATATTTACATTATATCGACTTAAAAATGGAGAAACTGATTAAAGAAGGGAAACCAATTAGGAAGTATAACCCAGAATATAAGAAAGCATGGCTTAGAAACCAGCACCATAAATTGG
>NZ_JAOSIQ010000046.1 GCF_030586845.1 Candidatus Phytoplasma bonamiae
TTGATAAGCTTTAGCAATGCGTTCGTTAATAATTTGTAAAGATTCTGTATTTCGATATTTAATACGTTGTTTTAAAATTGCAATAGAAGGAGGAGCTAAAAAAATAAAAACACTTTTACTTTTGATATACCAATTAATTGAATTAAATAAACAATTAGATCAAGAATTAGAAGAACAACAAGAAATTTTAACAAAAATTAAAGATCCTAATTTACATGATTTTATAATGACAGAAGAGTTTAATCAAAAAATAATTTTTAATAGCAATAAAATTGATGATCTTACAAAAAAAATTTATATCTTAAGCGAAAATCAAATAATTGATGAAAAAATGAGTAAATTTATAAATCAACAGAATGAATTAGTTTTTAATTTGATTATTAATTCAAATGGAAATGTTGATTATCGAAATATTACTCAACTTACAACAATCAATAGACAAATTAATTTATTAACAAAAAAAAGAAACAGATTAAACCATTTTATATCGACGAATTTCCCTTTATTTAATAACGATAATAAAGCATCTACGAGCGGACTATAATTAAATTAGCTATTATTTTTTTAATTTTATCAGATATTTTTCTATTTCAAGCGATAACAAAATTTATTATTATTCATCGAAAATTTTTAACATATAATTTTTATCATAGGAAACCATAAAATAAAATATTAACAATATGATAAATAAATATTCAAAATTAAATTTTTCCTGATGTTTTTTTCATAAACTTTTTTTAAGAATATATAATCAACACAAAATTTTTGATATTTATATTTAAAATATAATCTTTTTAATTTTTTATAAATATTTTAACTAATTTAAATGTAAATTTTTATTTAAAAGAATTATAAACAAAAAAAATTTAAATCTAAAAATTCTGATATTTAAAAATTAAAACTTGAATTTTAAATTATTTAAAAAATAATTAATTTTTTATTATTAAAATAATTCAAAGTTGTTGCTTAATAGAGATTAAGTTTGTATTATGTTACTTTATTATTAGTCTCAATTAAAAAGTTATTGTTAAAATAAAAAAAACCATTATTATTAAAATGGTTTTTTAATGCTTATTCAATAATTTTAATTGATGGTTTCAAATTAAAAGTTACTTTTTTTGATTTTTTTGAAATATTTTTTTGAATTTCGGATATTTTTGCTTTTAATTTAATGTTATTTTTTTCTAATTCCAAAATTTCTTTTACATTTGGATTAACATTGCTTCTGAAATATTGAATTTTTTCTTCTAATTGTTTTTGTTGTGTTAAAATTTCAAATAATTCTTTTCTTATATTTATAGATGTTTGATGAGCGATAACATTTTGTTTTTCCATCGCCATCACCGAATAGTTATTAAAGATAAATAAAAATCCTAAATAAATAAATACAAGTAATTTAAATAAATATAATTTTTTTGCCAATTTAATCATTAACTTTAATTAAAAAATCCTTTTCTTTTTATTTTTATATTAGGACAAATAATTTTCCAAATTTTTTATATTTTTCATTAATCATTTTTTGATATAACATTTAAACCTTGAAAATATATTTTCTTATTTTTGCTAATAAGTATAGTTTTCTATACCTATCTAATCTATATTTTAATAAAATTTTAACCATTTGGGAAAAGTATAAAGTTTAAAATCATTTTTTTTGTGAAATTTCCAGTTTTATTGTTAGATCTATAAAAATTGGTTTTTTATTTATATTTTTTTATTATTAAAAATTTTTTTAATTATTTTATTTGACATTTAATAAATCGAAAAAAAGAAAAAAGTTAATAATTCATACTTATGTTTTACATCTAAGATTTTTTGTAATTGTTTAAATAATCTTCATCTTCTTATTAAATCAATCTATTTTTATTAATTTTTATTTAAAAAAGTTCGATATTTATTATTTTCTTTTTGGATACATTGAGGTGTTCCAAAACTTTAGACACTTTTTACTTTTTAAAATTCTATAAGACTAATTTAATAGTTAGTCTTTTTTTATTTCAAAGAATAAAAATAATTTCCTGTCTTTTCTAAAAATGTTTTTTTATAAAGGAATAAAATGTTAAGACAAAAATTATTTAAAGAATTTTTAAAAAATAAAAATATTTTAGTAATAAGAGATCAATTAATTAAACTTCATTTACCTTTAGTCAAAAAAAACTAGTTTATCAATTTAAATATTATCCGCGTTTTTTAACTCTAGCAGATTTAAAAAAAGAAGGGACTTTAGGGTTAATGAAAGCCTTGGATTGCTTAGTTTAGTTCTTTAAAAAGTTTGGATAAACTGTAATATGTTGCTTGGATTTTTTTGTTGAGTTTGTGATGGTTGATGTCAAAAAATTCAGGATGCAAAGAAGCAATTTGGTTTATAACGTAAAAAGGTTTTTATCGGTGTCGCGATGAATTAAAGAAATAAAATTTCTTAAATGCACAAAGATTTATTGATAATATATATTTTTCGTGTATGGATTAAATGATTCAAAAGTAGGACGAAGGATTTGAATTAACTGTTGAAATAATTTTTCTCGCATGTAAGTATGTTTTAAATTTTCTCAAAAATGAAAACCACTCCCACCTTTGGTAGTTAAGAAATTTAAATGTTCCATATAGTTCAGAAGCAAAAGATTTTTTATATGAAGTAATTAATGAAGCTTTAGATAGAATTGAATATAATTATTCTTTTTTAAAAACTAATCGTACTTTAGAAAATTTAATGAAAGCTGCTGTT
>NZ_JAOSIQ010000047.1 GCF_030586845.1 Candidatus Phytoplasma bonamiae
AATAAAATCAAAGGAGTTATAAGTTAAAATGATGCAAGTAAAAAATAAATTATTTTTACCATTCTTTTTAATGATTTATTTAGGATTATTCCTTTTAATTAATATTAATTCAGTTATGGCAATGGAACCAAACATTCCAGAAACTGGTAGTAGCGATCAATCTGCTCATCACAACCTTACCATTGAAGAAAACATAATTAATGTAAAACATAAAATTTATGATTATGCAACCCAAATAACAAACATAGATAAAACATTACAAGGAAATATCACTGATAATGAAAAAGAAAATCTCTTAAAATTAAAAGAAAATTTCAAAAAATTAATTGATAATCAAAAAGAACAATTAAAATTGTATAAAAACCTTTTAAACCATTTAAATGATGAAAATAAATCAAAATATTATCAACATACGAAATAATTTTATTTTTTATTAAAATATAAAAGACTCTTGCATAACCTGCTCTACTAAAAGGGTACCACTGATTAAAACAACCAAATATAATAAAAATAAACCGAATTAGTTTATTAAACCAATAAACTTTTCGGTTTTTTATTGTCTAAAAGCTGAAAAAATAAAAAAGGAAATTTAACATCATGTCGAAACGTCTGTATCATTTAATTACATTATTAGTTTCTTAAGTCGGCAAGCTCATTTTAAAGTTTTATTACTGCATGAAGAAACTAATTACAACTCTGAAATCAATACTTTATTTTTAAATTATCAAGATCTGCCTAAAATCAATCAATTACTGCGTCAACATGTCAATCCCCCATTTCAAAATTGATCCTGGTTGACAGAAAGAATATTTTTCTAATTTATTTTAGCAAAGGAATCATATGAAAAGCAGCGTGCTGGGAAATTTGCTCGCACCGTTTGGACGGGGGCTGATTGTAAATAAAACAGCAAAGATAAATCGCTGCATAAAACGCAATTAATCTATCCGTATTTTATTTCATAATTTTCAAGAAAATTTTCATTATTCTTTGATTTTGCCTTTTTGACTAAGATTTATTATTTAATTCTTCGAAGAAGTGAGTTTCATAGTGTTTAACTGATAAATTATTTGGCATCTGATAAAACAAATTTTTAATTTTATCAAATCTTTTTAGAATAGGCAGTTTAAGGTTTTTTGGTTTCTCCATAATATTTTTTTCTCTTTAACATTATCATTTTTTTATAAAATAATATAAAATAATGATAATTGCCGTTATCGACAATATTGATATAATTATAATAATCTGTTTTTTGGCAAAATTTTAATTGATTTATAAATGTTAATGATTTTTCTAAACTATATAAAATTGATTTTTTTTATATTTAATTAATTATTTTTTTGTCTTAGTAAGTAAATTTTAATTTTAAATATAAAATAATCGGATATAATTGAAAAAATATTTTACATAATTTACAAATTTATATTAAATAAAAAAACAATAAATATTAATCAATAATGAAATATTTTTAATAAATAAATTTTAAATTTATTAAAATTAATAAAATTGTTGATAAATAAAAATAAATTTTATTTTTTAATTTGTCAAAAATTTTTTAATTTAAAATAATATTGCGAAAATATAATTCTTACTAAGAAAGAATATTAAAAAAATTTTTAAATTTTATGAAATAAATAATTTTTTTATAAAAAATTTTTGATTTATAAAGTTATTTATTCTATTTTTATAGATACTAAATGATTTAGCAAATCATATTTTTTTATTTTTAAATTTTCTGCTTTTAATAAAGATTTTTTTTGAGTTATTTGGAGTTTTTTTATATTTTTTAGGATTATTGATTCGTGCTTTTGAATTTCATCGTTTAATTTTAAAACGATTATTTTTCTTATTTTTTCTAATTTAAAAATACTATTTGGATGTATCACTTTTATAGCGAAAACTTGATTATTTTTAATATTCATGTGAAATGTACAAAATAAAAATATCCAAAAAATTAAAAAAATATTCAATAATTTGTTTTTATTAATATAAAAATTCATTTTTAACCTCTTTTGGAAAATAATTTATGTCCGATAAAATTTTATCAAATAAAATACAATTATTTTCGAAAAATTTTAATTTTTTGATTTAAATTATAAAGTTAAAAATAAAAAATTAATTTTAAAATTTTAAATAATTTCATATAAATATAACTTAATAAATAATAAAATTTATAATTTTTATATAAAAAAGCAAAAATTTAAATATTAAAATTAATGATTATTATTTTTTAATTTTAAATTGCGATATTACTAACGAAATTTAGCAAAAATTATTTAATTTAGATTGAATAAATAAAATATTTCTTTTATATTTGTATTATATTAATTAATAAAGATAAATAATCAAATTCTTTCACACATATAAAGCCTTTTATTTTTGCTTTAAATTATTCTTTTTTTATCTTGCAAATTTTTTCCCTTTTTAAATTTGTTCTGTTAATTTATCGATTTGTAATTTCACAACTTCTTTTTTATAATTTAATAATCTTAAATCTTGTTTGATTGAATTTATTTTATTCTTTTTGGTTTTTAACAAGTTTTCTAAAGTCCGATTCGCTTTTAAGAATTGTTGATGATCAGGTAAATGTTCTAAAGCTTCATTGATGACTTCATATAAATATTGTTTAGCTTCTTCGCCGTAGGGATTTTT
>NZ_JAOSIQ010000048.1 GCF_030586845.1 Candidatus Phytoplasma bonamiae
CTTTGATTTCCTGATCTGTAAATTTAATTACATAGTTTTAGGATTCTCCAAGTTACGCTAAATTTCTACCTTAATTCTTTAGGGGAAGTGACCATTCTAATAAATGGTAAGATTCCAGGTTTGTTAGATGATAAACTATCCAATACTAACGGTTTATATCGATAGACTCTGGACTGTTCGGTTACACAGCAACTTACAAACAGGTTTCGTGATTACATCCATTTTCCTTCTTAGGCCATTGCAGGCTTCTCCATGGAATTATTCGGTGGCGGCGTCTTCTTGACTAATTTGCTTTCGTCGCAACCCGCTTTTATAGTCTGCTATAATCTATCATTCTTTCGTCTGATAAACCGACCATATCCTTTCAGGGTTTATCGGCCCTGGCTATTGGTTAGATAGCACGAAATTTAGGCCTCTTTGGCGCCCCCGTTAAAACTATTACCTTGGGGTAATACATTAAAAATTTTAGCAGTTTGTAAATTATGAATAAAATTATTTAAAATCCCTTGGTTAATAATATATTTGGCTTGACAAGCGACTCCTTCGTCATCAAAAATCGGATTAAAAAAAGCTTTGGAAATAAAAGGATCATCTATAATAGTCACTTTAGGATTAGCGACTAATTTATCTTTACTATATTGATATTTACTTAAATTACGATAAACATACAAAGCACTAAAAACATTTTGAAAATTTGACAGTAATTCTGCAAAAACTTCATTTGAAAAAACTACATGATAAAGTTTAGATGGTAAAGTTTTTGCGCCAATTTTAGTTTCTCCTAATTCTAATATATTTCGAATATAAATAGGAATTTGGAAATCTTCGAATTTTTGAACAGGGAAGATTTTATTAACTTCTTCTTGAATTTGATTATTACCAAAAATACAATTAGCTTCTAATAAAGCATAACTATTAGATTGTTGCAATTGTAATCCTAAAGAATTAACTATTTTTTGACACCAAAAAAATTCATTATACAATAAATTACATTTTTTAGTAAAATGCTTACTAACTAATAATTGCTGATAGAATTCTTTCAATAATTTAATTTTATGATCACGAGGTATTGACTCAAAATTAAAATTCTTTTTTATAAGAGTGTTATATTTTGAAGATCCTGAAAACAATAAATCTTGTTCATTAAAATTTAAAATCGCTATTTTTTGTTTTAAACGAGTTAAAACTGTATCTATTAAAACATCATTATCTAAATCATCAATCTTTTCTAAATAAATAGAATTTTTTTTATTTTTAAGTAAACCGCAAATAAAATAACTAGTTAAATGATTAGCTGTAAATTGTTCTATATGTCCATCTTCTAAATTAATATTAAATTTTTGTTGTTTATATACTGTAATTTCTAATCCATCTAAACCTTGTAATTTACTTTTTTGAAACCACTTTTGATAATTAATCATATCTTCACCCTTTATCAACTACCGCTAACAAACATTTCTGTTATACGGATAGTTGGTTGTCCTAAATCTACGGGAATATCTCCCGAAATAGAACCACAATAACCTTGCGCTAATTGAACATCTTTACCAACACGATCAATTTTCAACAAAATATCTTGTCCTTTGCCAATCAACATCATACCTTTAATAGGTATTGTAAGTTGACCATTTTGAATTAAATAACCAACATTAACCATAAAATTAAATTCTCCTGTGTTTGGATCGACAGTTCCGCCTCCCAAATATTTAGCATAAAAACCATAATTAGTTTCTCGAATAATTTGTTCAGGATCATGATTTCCTGCAGCAATATAAGTAGAATTCATGCGTGAAGTAGGCGAATACTTATAAGATTCTCTTCGACTAGAACCTGTAGATGCCATATTTAATTTATAACCATTACGCATATCTACTAAATAAGATTTCAAGATACCATTACTAATTAAAAGATTTTTTTGTGTTACATTACCTTCATCATCAATTTTAGTTGATCCCCAAGCTTCGCGTATATTACCGTTATCAAAAGCAGTAACAAGAGAAGAAGCTATTTTGTGGCCAATTTTATTACAAAAAGGAGATAATCCTCTGGCAATCGATGTTGCTTCTAAAGAATGTCCGCATGCTTCATGAAAAATAACTCCACCTGAACCATTATTAATCACAACAGTCATCATTTGAGCTTTAATTTCTTTTGCTGATAACATCTCAACAGATTGTTTCGCTACTTGTTGAGATATTCCTTTTAAATCTAAATAATTTAAAAAAATTCCAGTAGATCCTTTTCCAAAACTTCTACTAAATTCTTGAATATTAGATTCGCTTTGAGCTACAGAAGTCAAACTTAAATTAACATAATAACGGTTATCATAACGAGAAACACCTCGACTATTAACTATCCAAACTTTTTGAAATTTATCATACGGATAGATTATTGGCGTTTCCTTGATAGAATTCGTTTTTCTATCAACTATTACCAACAGCCCCCGTCCAAACGGTGCGAGCAAGTTTCCCAGCACACCGCTTTCCATAATTTATCCCTTCTCAGGGTTTAACTAGTGGTGACACAAAGTTAAAC
>NZ_JAOSIQ010000049.1 GCF_030586845.1 Candidatus Phytoplasma bonamiae
AAAGAGAGTGAATTATGGAAAGCCGGATGCTTGGAAACTTGCTTGTCCGGTTTGGACGGGGGCTGATTGTAAATAAAACAGCAAAGATAAATCGCTGCATAAAACGCAATTAATCTATCCGTATTTTAGTACTTCGGCTAAAGTTATTAAAGTTTTCAAAAATGGAATTGTTTTGGACAAAACTCCTTTTTATGCCGAAATGGGAGGTCAAATTTCAGATTCTGGCATGATTAATCAAAGTTATATCGAAAAAGTTATTAAACTGCCTCATGGACAATTTTTGCACTATACCCAAGATTTTTTTGAATTAGGTCAACAAGTTCAAACATACATCGATTTGCAAAAAAGACATTTGATTACTTTAAATCATACAGCAACACATTTATTACATGCTGCTTTAAAAATTTTATTTAATCCCGATATAAAACAATGTGGTTCTTTTTTGAATCATAAAATTTTAAAATTTGATTTTAATTATTATAAATCTTTATCTTTAGATAATCTTATAACAATAGAAAACAAAATAAATTCATGGATTAATAAAAAATATCCTATAAATGTTAAAATAATGAATTTGGAGGAAGCTCAAGATCAAAAAATACAATTACTCGATCAAATTGAGTATAATGATATTGTTAGAGTAATCGAAATTAATGACATTTCAATTCAATTATGTGGCGGAACTCATGCTTTTAATACTTTATTTTTGGAGAAATTCGCTATTTTATCTTATACTTCTATTGGTTCTGGAATTTATAGAATTGAAGCAACTACGACTAATTATAATATTATTATGGGTTTTGATTCTAAAACTAAACATTTACGTTTACAAGAAGAAAAAATATTGAATAAAATAGAACAATTTTATTATGATTTGGATAATAAAATTAATATTCCTCAATTTAAAGAAACCAAAGATAGTTATAAAAGTATTTGTGTTTATAAAGAATATTGTGAAGAATTACAAAAATTATGGTTACAAATACAAAAAAAAAATAATCAAAAAGCTATAATGCAAATGATGAAAGAAGCAGACAAAATTATACCTTCTAAAATAGAACCTTGCATGTTTTTAGGTTGTGATAATATTAATATTGACGAAAATATGTTGAAAAATCTTTTGGATTATTTAATACAAAAATTAAAAATTAATTTTTTATGTTTATATAAACAAAAATCTGAATATTTTATTTTAATTTGTAAAAGTAATATTGATAGTATCAATGCTAAAATGTTTATAAAACGTGTAAATATTATTATTGGAGGAAAAGGCGGAGGAAATGCTAATTTTGCTAAAAGTGTTAGTTATAACAAGGATAAATTAATAATATTGAAACAAGAATGGTTAAGATGTCTATAAAATCAAAATTATATCAAAAAGAAATTTTTTTAGGTTTAGATTTAGGAGAAAAAACTTTGGGAATTTCATTTTCTCAATTCGGAATTATTGCTAAAAATTTAAAAACAATTAAATTTGAAAGGCATCAATATCATAAATTAATTCCACCTTTATCTAAAATAATTGCTGAACTTAATATCAATACAATTGTCTTAGGAGATCCTAGGCATATGAATAATAATATAGGATTTAAGTCTAAAATTAGTATTGCTTTTAGCAAAAGAATTAAGAAATATTTTCCATTTGTTAAAATTTTTTTATGGGACGAACGGCTTTCTACTAAAGAAGCCATTGATAATATGTATCAGGCGCAATATAAAAAAAAACAAATATTCAAATTAAAAGATGAAATGGCTGCTACAATAATTTTACAAAATTTTTTAAATAATCAAAGATAATTAAATTGCCTATCAAAATAAAAATAAAATTATAAAGAAATTAATCTATGTCTATATTTTATAAAACAAAAACTAAATATTTAGAAAAAATAAAAAAATATGCTATAAAAGAGCATATACCCATTATCCAAAAAGAAACCAGTTTATTTTTAGAAAAGTTTATTAATCAAAAAAAAATAATAGATATTTTGGAAATAGGCACTGCTATTGGTTATAGTGGGGCGCCAAAGAGGCCTAAATTTCCTGCTATCTAACCAATAGCCAGGGCCGATAAACCCTGAAAGGATATGGTCGGTTTATCAGACGAAAGAATGATAGATTATAGCAGACTATAAAAGCGGGTTGCGACGAAAGCAAATTAGTCAAGAAGA
>NZ_JAOSIQ010000005.1 GCF_030586845.1 Candidatus Phytoplasma bonamiae
TCGTAACCCGCTTTTAAGAACTGCTGTAATTCTTGATAGTTTCCTTTCAAGAACCGTTCTTAGCCTGTCAGTGTTTATCGCACTGGTGATGGGTTAGTTCACTCGATATTTAGGCCTCTTTGGCGCCCTAAAAAAAACATTAGGTTTTAAAACTGAAGAATAATTATAAATTATCGCCCTTATACGACGTTTAATTAAATTTCTCTCATGAGACTTTCCGTATCTTTTGTTAATACTTAAAGCAAATTTAAAATTCAAAGTTTTAGTATAATGGATATAATATATTTTAAAAAAATAATTAGCTACACTTTTATTATCATTTTGGAAAATTAAATTAATTTCTTTATTTTTGCTTAAAATAAATTTTTTTTTCATCATAATATTTGTTTAATTTGATTCATTAGAATATTATAAAAAATAACAATTTTAATTTTATTCATAATATTAAACTGTTAATTGATAACGCCCTTTATATCTTCTATTAGATAAAAGACGACGTCCACTAGAATTAGACATTCTTTTTAAAAAACCATGTGTTCTTTTTCGTTTAATTTTACTAGGTTGATAAGTTCTTTTCATTTTTTTTAATATCTTTCCTTTTGAATATTTTAAATTTTATTAACAACTAAAATAAAACAATAGAAATTATAGTTAATTAAACCAAACAATAAGCGAAATAACTAAATTATAAATATTTTTTAAGTTTAATCATTATCATTAATTTGACTCAAATTAACTAAACAAAATTTCTTGAACTTGTTTTTGATCTAATTTTTGTATTAATAAAATTAACAAATTAATGGTATTTTTAATATCTTGTTGATGAACAATAGAAGCATGAGAATGTATATAACGAGTAGGCACTGAAATTACTAATGCTGCAGCTCCTATATGACGTGTATGCATAGCAGCAGCATCTGTAGTTCCGCCTTCCGGAGCAGCTTCTTGAAAAGAAATATTATTATCTCGGGCTACTTTTAATACAAATTCCCTTAAAGCTGTATGAGCCACTAATCCGTGATCATAACAAGATATTTGCGGCCCTTTTCCTAAATAACTAATAGATGTGTTTTGATTACCTGGAACATCATTAGCAACACAAACATCTACCGCTATAGCGATTTCAGGTTTTACTTTATTAGCACTAGTAATAGCCCCTCTTAAACCTACTTCTTCTTGAACTGTAAAAGCACCTATAAATTGATTAGGATTATTTTGTAATTTTTCTAATACTTCGGTAACAATTAAAACTCCAACACGATTATCTATTGCTTTTGCCAAAATAAAATCTTCGCTACCTAAAGTACGACATTCTAGATAAGGAGTAATCATATTTCCAATAGTAACTCCTAATTTTTGAGCTGCTTCTTTAGTTGAAACGCCTATATCTAAAAACAAATTTTTAATATTTGGATTTTGATTACGTTCGTTAACATTTAAAGAATGCGGGGGTTTAGCACCAGTAATACCCCAAACAATACCTTTATTAGTATGAATCTGCCAAAGTTGAGCTAACATAACTGTAGGTAACCAACCGCCTATAGTTTGAAATTTAACAAAACCGTTGTCTGTAATTTCAGTAACCATTAAACCAATTTCATCCATATGACCAGCTAACATAATTTTTGGACCATTTTGTCCTTTGTAAGCTATTAAAATACGGATAGATTGATTGCGTTTTATACAACGATTTGTATTTGTTGTTTTATTTACAATCAGCCCCCGTCCAAACCGGACAAGCAAGTTTCCAAGCATCCGGCTTTCCATAATTTACTCTCTTTCGAGAACTAATTTCTCCTCACGGTTGATTAGTTATTTGTTCTTATCGTTCTTTGTTTCTAATATCCTGTATTTGTTGATTTGTTACCTTTCGATGACAATTCTTACACAGTACTTTAGTTCTTTTATTCATGATACTTTGGCGACTCGCCTTGCGGATTGTGCCAATATGATGAATTTGAAGTTGGGATGTTTTATCGCAATTCTCACAACGTTCCGCTTTTAGACGGTCAGTTAAATGCGTACGACCTTGGAAGATAAATCTATTAATGGTAATGTCCGGGTTTCCCTTGTAATTACGCATTGTCTTAATTTTGTTCCAAGAGTAGACATCCCATGGTTCATATCGGGTTTTCCCTTTATTATGATAGGAGATACCCCAAGTTGAACCAATTTTGTATTTCTTTCGAACTCTGGCAATTGACGTTTTCCGTTTCCTTGCTAGCGTTTTCAAACAGCTGTATTCAGCTAGATAACTTAAGTGAGTCAAAACACCTAAATTGTTAGCCCAACAAAAGTATTGGATAATTCCTCTAACAATTGTCTTATAGGTCCGGATTATTTCTAATTCGTCTCTATCTGCTAATGTTTCATCGTGTTTCAACTTTCCCTTTTTTAACCAATTATATTCATATCCATATTCTTTGGCCTTTGCTTGGGGAATTTGGATTTGAACTAATCCATTCAAGGAATTCTTAGTTGTTTTCCTTTCCCGGTTTTTATTGGTAGGGTTAACCTTTATCATGTAGGATAGGAACCTCGTTCCTTTATTGGCTTTAACAATTTTGGACTTATCCTTACTAACAGTAAGGTTCAGATCTTGTTTTAGCCATTGCGTTACTTGGTCTTTGATTCTTTCTGCCTGGTTATACTCACCTTTAACGCCAATGATAAAATCGTCAGCATAACGGATGTATTCAACTCTTGGTTTTAGATTTAAGTTGATAAAACTGTCAACCCCCAGTTGGTGATGTTGGTTTTTATACCAAGCCTTCTTATATTCCGGGTTACTCTTCCTAATTGGCATTCCCTCTTTAATCAGTCTCTCCATTTTTAGGTCAATGTGGTGTAAATATACATTCGCCAATAAAGGAGAGATAATCCCTCCTTGAGGAGAACCTGATAAAGATTCGTACTTGATGTCATCCTTCATGAAACCGGCTTTTAACCATTTGTTAATAGTCGAGAGTGTTTTATTCTTTTTGATGAACTGGTTTAGAGTTCTCATTAGAATCTCATGATTGATAGTTTCAAAGTAGCCTTTTAAGTCAATTTTGACTAGGTAATCAATTCCTTTAAATCTTTGTTTGACGCGTTTGATGGCATCATGACACGATTTTTTGGTTCTAAATCCAAAACTCCATTCAGAGAAGATATTTTCGAAATAAGGAGTTAAGAGTTGTTCCAGGCATTTTTGTATCAATCTATCTTTGATGGTCGGTATGCCCAAGGGTCTGGTTTTTCCATTATCTTTAGGAATGAGGATTCTTTTGACTGGTTTTGGGTGGTAACCATTATTGACGTATTCCCGATGGTATCTTTTTAGTCTTTCTAAATTGATTCCATCAATGGTTTTATTGTCGATTCCGGGTGTACCCGCTCCTTTATTAGCCGCAATTTTATTAAATGCTGTTAACGTGTTGTAAAAGTTATTCATTCCCTGCTGGATTTCTCTTTTTAAGGAGTAGCTGTTTGATGAACAATATTGAATTCTATTCAATGTTCGTGAAAGTTTAGTTTCTGATGAAACCATTGTTGATATGATATATCAACTCCTTCCTTGATGCCATTGAATAAATAATAAATTACTTTCTTCTTTCGCCCTATAAGAGTGATTAACTCTCTTCATGGTAAGTCGATTAACTAAATTATTCCAAATTTAGGTTTACTCTTACGACTACTAAGAAGATTCTTTATCCTTGACCTCCGGGCTTTTATTTCCGGATTGGCAAATTTAATTACCTGGTTTTAGGATTCTCCAAGTTACGCTAAATCTCTACCTTAATTCTTTAGGGGAAGTATCCTCTCTTCGAGAGGCTGATTCCAGGTTTCTTTGATAGACTACTCAATACAGGTAGTTTATATTAGTAGTTTCTGGACTGTCCGTTTAAGCAACTTCCGGAACAGGTTTAACGATTACCTCAATTTTCCTTCTTAGGCCATCTCAGGCTTCTCCGTAGAATTATTCGGTGGCGGTATCTTCTTGACTAATTTGCTTTTGTCGCAACCCGCTTTTATGGTCTGCTTTAATCTAACACACTTTCGTTTATTAGACCGACCATATCCTTTCAGGGTCTATCAGCCCTGGCTATTGGTTAAATAGCACGAGATTTAGGCCTCTTTGGCGCCCCTACCTAAATTATCATATTCTATTTTATCTACTAAAGAGATAATATTCTGTCGGATATAATTAGTAATCTGTTTTTCTTGCCCAGAAATACCATTTAACATAGTTAATTCTTTCATTTTAATGAATAAATCTGACATTTTTTTTGCTCTCCTTTTTAAAAAAATTCATTTTTTTAATTATTTAATATTTTTTTTATTATAATTAGAAATTTGCTTAATAACGATAAATAGATAGAATAAAAATAAAAAACCAAAAAAAATAGAAAAAATTCTTAAAATTATATAAGAAAAATCAATATTTTTTCCTAATAAAAAACAACTTGTGCCAAAAGTTACTAAATAACCGTTCAAACTCCAAATATTAATTTTATCATTCTGCCATCCAAATAAATGTAAAGAAATAAAAGAATGAATAATTAAAATATAACTAATAATATTACTTAAAGTGAGCATTTTTTGTACAAAAGAATTAGTTATTAAAAAAGACATAAATAAACTAAAAGAAACAGTTAATAAAAAAAATGTTTCTATTAAAAAGAAAAACTTTTTTAATCCTGAATTTTTTTTAAAATTCAAAAATACAAAATAATAATTAAATAATAGCAGCAAAATTCCTAATAAAATATCACTTATTCTAATCCCTTTTATAGAAAAATATTTAGGTTCAAAACATGCTAAAGAACTTAATAAAAATAAAATAGTTATAAAAATATTTAAGATAATTTTATTAAAAGTTATTTTTTTAATTTCATACATATTTGTTAAACCTCTTTAAACAAATTTATAATTATAAATTTGTAATTTTATTTATAATTTGGCCAATAATAAATCAATTAATTCCGCTTTTTTTAACTTAGAAATTTTATTAATGTTATGTTGTTTAGCTAACTTGCGTAAATTTAATAAATTCATTTTTTGTAAAGATAATAAGTTCATTGTAAATCCATTATCTGAAGAAATATCTGAATTTTTTTGTTTTATATTCTCGATATTATCAGTTACAGAATGTTGAATAATAGTGTTCGGACAATCTTTGTTAATAGACTGCGAATTCAAAGAATCAAAATCTGAATTTAAATCAGATTCCAAAATATCTTCTTTTGAATCCGATGTAGATTTAGAAATATGCTTTGTTAATTTATTTTTTTGAAACTCAAGAAAACTTTTTTGAGACAATTCAATATAAAATTTAAACATTTCAGGTTTATTAATAATTAAATTAGCCAAAATTTTACGATTTACATCAACACCAGCTAATTTTAAACCATATATAAAAGAGGAATAATTCATACCATTTTCTGAACATCCAGCATTGATACGACGAATCCATAAAGAACGCCAATCTCTTTTATTTCTTTTACGACCAACATAAGCATATTGCCATGAACGCATTACTTGTTCATGAGCAGTTTTATAAATGGTACTTTTAGAACCTACATAACCTTTAGCTAATTTTAAAATTTTCTTACGACGTCTACGTCGTGCTGGCACTAAATTTACTTTAACCATGACTATTCTTCTTTCCTTAGATTTATATCAATTTGCTAAATTAAATTTTTAATACGCTTTAAATCTGAAGAATCTACATAAGTAAATCCTCTTAATTGTCTATTTTGTTTAGTAGTTTTAGAACCGGCTAAATGGTTTTTAAAAGCATGTTTGCGTAACCATTTACCAGTTTCAGTAATTTTGATACGTTTTTTTAAACCTTTATGTGTTTTTTTTTTCAAAATTAATTACCATTACGTCTTTCTAATTTTTTTTTAAAACAAAAACTAAATGCATCACAACATCCAAATGAACTAATAATAAAATTATTAATTAGATTTCAAAGGAATTAACAAAGAATTAATTTGATTACCTTCTCTTTTAGGAGGAATATCAACCCTTGAAACTAAACTTAAAGCTGATATAATTTTCTTGAAAATATCGTTACCAATACTAGGATTTATAGCCATTCTACCTGGTAAAAACATATTAATTTTCACTTTATGTCCGTTTTTTAAGAAATCTTCGGCTTTTTTAATTTTAACATATAAATCATTGTCTTGGATACGAGGGCTTAAACAAATAGTTTTAACATTCATTTGATTATGTTGTTTTTTTCGATTTTGTTTAATTTTTTTTTGTTGTTCATAATAAAATTTGGAATAATTAACTAAACGTACTACTTTAGGATTAGAATGAGCATTGATCAAGACAAAATCTTCATTTTTCTGTTCAGCTAAATCAAATATTTGTTCTTTTTGGAAAATGCCTAATTGCTTTCCTTGATTATCGATAACCAAATATTCTCCAGAAGGAACTTTTTCATTATATAAAAAACTAATTTTTAATTTTTCTTTTTTATTTTTTTTATGTTTAATAATACGTATAACTCCTTTTTGGACTATATTTATAATTTTAGCGAAAAACTAAAATTATTTAAAATAACCTTCATTATTATATATTAATAAAATTGAAATATACAAAACCACTTTAAACCAAAAATCAATTTTACTATATTTTATCAAAAATAAACTTACTTATAATAACTAGAAAAAATTAACAAAAATCAAAATCTTATATCTTTAAAATAAATTTAAATAAATTGTATTGCTTAATTATCTTACTAATTTTAATCTAGGCAAAATTATAAACTTTTAAGATAGATAATTCAACAATAAAACGAAGAAAAATTATTATTTATTAATAATATATAATCCACTAATTATCAATTTTCATTATATTTTTAATAATTATTATTATTTAATTTTTTATCTAACAACAATAAATATAAAATAACTGTATAAGCTAAATATAAAAAATCATAATTTTATGATATCAAAAATAAAAAAAATTAATACGATTAAAAATATAAAAAAAGACTATAAAATAGTCTTCTTTCATAATTAATTAACTTTAATTCGATAAAATTTCAATAATTTTTCCCGAACCAATAGTTCTGCCACCTTCACGGAAAGCAAAAGAAGTTCCTACTTCTAACGCAACAGGTTTAATTAAATTAACTTCAATAGTCACATTATCACCTGGCATCGCTACAGCAACATCTTTAGGCAAAATAATAACTCCTGTAACATCGGCAGTTCTAAAGAAAAATTGAGGTCTATATTTAGTTTGGAAAGAATTTGCGCGACCACCTTCTTCTTCGGTCAAAATATAAACTTCTGCTTTAAATTTAGAATATACTTTTAAAGAATTAGGTTTAACTATTACTTGACCTCTTTTAATATCTGTATGTACAATACTACGTAGTAAAATAGCAGCATTATCTCCGGCTTGGATTTGATTTCTAGTTTTTTTAAAAATTTCTAATCCAATTGCAACAGCATTCTTGTCATTATCTAAGCCAAGAATTTGGACTTCTTCGCCTAAAGTTAATTTACCTCTTTCTACTCTGCCAGAAGCAACTGTTCCGCGACCTTTAATAGAATATATATCTTCAATAGGCATCAAAAAAGGTTTATCTATATCACGAATAGGCAAAGGTAATTTATCTAACTCTGCCACTAAATCTGCAATTTTAGATAAATAATTTTGATCGCCATCTAAAGCTTTTAAAGCAGATCCTTGAATAATAGGGATTTCTGATCCTTTATAACCATTTTTCGTTAAAATGTCACGTATTTCATGTTCTACTAAAGGTATTAAATCAGGAATAGCTTTATCGCATTTATTTAAAAAAACTATTAAATTAGGAACTCCAACGTGTTTAGCTAACAAAATATGTTCACGAGTTTGAGGTTGAGCACCGTCAGCAGCTGAAACTACTAAAATAGCTGCATCCATTTGAGCTGCTCCAGTAATCATATTTTTAATATAATCTTTATGACCAGGACAATCAATATGAGCGTAATTACGAGTTTCACTTTCATATTCTAAATGATGGGCATTAATAGTGATACCACGGTTTTGTTCTTCAACAGTTTTATCTAAAGTTTTAATATCTTGTCGAAATGTAGCTAAATTTTTTGAAGCTAAATAATTATTAATAGCCAAACTTAAAGTGCTTTTGCCGTGATCTACATGGCCAAGAGTTCCTACATTTAAATGAGGTTTGATTATTTGGGATTCTTCTTTATTATTTATTGTTGTTTTTGACATTTTATTTTTTTTCTCCATTTGAATATTTTTCTACTAAAAATAATTAAATTCAATTATTATAATAACTGAAATACTTAATAAATAATAATATTATATCTATAAATTTTATTTATTACGCGATTCAATAATTTTATTAGCAATATGATCGGGAGCTTTTTCGTATTTAAAAAATTCCATAGAAAAATTTGCTCTTCCTTGAGTATTAGAACGTAAACTGCTAGAATATTTAAACATTTCCGCCAAAGGAACAAAAGCCTGAATTTTCATGACCATACCTTCGTTTTCTTGCTTCTCTAAACGACCTCTACGAGATACTAAATCTCCAATAACATTACCAATATATTCATGAGGAGTAATCAATTCTAATTTCATAATAGGTTCCAAAATAACAACTAATTGACTATTACGTAATTTTCGTAAAGCTGCAGCAGCAGCGGATTTAAAAGCAAATTCCGAAGAATCAACTTCATGAAAAGCACCGCTAAACAAAGTTGCTTTAATATCAGTCAAAGGATAACCAGCAATTATACCACTAGATAAAGACTCCTGCAAACCTTTAGATACAGCTGGAATATAATTTTGCGGAATAGCACCGTATTTCACGTTATTAACAAATTCAAAACCTTTTCCAGGATTAGGTTCAAATAAAATTTGAACATAACCATACTGACCACGACCCCCTGTTTGATGTTTACATTCCCCATCCACTTCTATAGAACTAATTAAAGTTTCTCGATAAGCCACTTGGGGTTCCGAAACTTTTACTTGAATTTGAAATTCTCTTTTTAAACGTTCCATTAAAACATCTAAATGTAAGTCGCCCATTCCGGCAGCAATCATTTGTTTTGATTCTGGATCTACAGTAAATTTAAAAGTCGGATCTTCTTGAGTAAAACCAAACAAAGCAGAACTAATCTTTTCCTGTTCCTTTGTGAAAACAGGTTCTACTGCAACTTGCAAAACTGGTTCGGGGAAACTCATTTTTTCTAACAAAATAAAATCATTTCCGTATGTCAAAGTATCACCTGTAATAGTATTTTTCAAACCAATTACAGCTACAATATCACCAGCATAAGCTTCTTTAATATCTTGCCGCGAATTAGCATGCATTAGTAATAAACGCGAAGCACGTTCTGTAATATTTTTATTATTATTTCTTATATAAGAACCAGCTTTTAAACAACCCGAATAAATACGTACAAAAGTTAAACGACCAAAAGAATCTGTCATAACTTTAAAAGCTAATGCAATAAAAGATTCTTTAAAATTAATTTTACGGACAATAGGCTGTTCATTTTTATCATAACCATTAATATTTGGCAAATCTAAAGGCGAAGGTAAAAAATCTACTAAAGCATTTAATAAAGGAATAATACCTTTATTTTTTAAAGCTGAACCACATAAAACCGGAAAAAAATTAACTTCTAAAGTAGCTTTTCGAAGTGCTTTTTTAATGAGAGAAATAGAAATAGGTTTATTTTCTAAAAGATTATTTAATAATTCATCATTTAAAGAAGCTAGTTTATCTATTAATATTTGCCTTTTGGAAATAACAAGTTCTTTTAGTTCCTCAGGGATAGGAATTAATTGATTTGCTCGATCAGGATTGGAAGAATATTCCCAAGCTTGCATTTCTATTAAATCAACAAAACCACGAAAATTATTTTCTACACCGATAGGCCATTGAATAGCGTAAGCAAACACATTTAATCTTTTCTCTAAACTAGCAATAGCATTTTCAAAATTAGCTCCTAATTTATCAATTTTATTAACAAAAACAATTCGAGGAACTTTATAATAAGTTGCTTGACGCCAAACAGTTTCTGTTTGCGGTTCTACTCCAGCTTGAGCATCTATAACCACCACACCGCCATCCAAAACACGTAAAGAACGATTAACTTCTGAAGAAAAATCTATATGTCCTGGAGTGTCAATAATATTGATTTTACAATTATTCCAAAAAACAGTAGTAGCGGCTGATGTTATCGTAATGCCTCTTTCTTTTTCTTGATCCATCCAGTCCATTTGTGATAAACCTTCATGAGTTTCTTTAGCTACACGAATTTTTCCAGTATAAAATAAAATCCTTTCAGTGGTAGTGGTTTTTCCTGCATCGATATGAGCCATAATACCAATATTACGTATTTTATCTAATTCTAATTCAATTCCCATGTTGCCTCCTTTAAGTTGAAAATATTAAACGCACTTTTTTTACCAACGATAATGAGCGAAACTTCTATTAGCTTCAGACATGCGATGGATTTCATCACGCTTTTTAACTGCTAATCCTGTTCCGGAAGCAGCAGAAATAATTTCTTGAGCTAGTTTTTCTTGCATACTTTTCTCATTACGTTTACGTGCTCCCATAATTAACCATTTTAAACCTAAAGAATAACGTCTTTCTACTGAAACTTCTAAAGGAACTTGATATTTTTGGCTACCAATAGTTCGTGTACGCAATTCTACTAAAGGCATAATATGATTAAAAGCTTCATTAAGAACTTCCATTGGTTCTTTTTTTGTTAATATTTTAACTTGGGATAAACAGTTATATACTATAGAGCAAGCAATATCTTTTTTTCCATCCTTCATAAGTTTATTAATAACTCTGGTTACTAAAACAGAATTGTAAACAGGATCTAAGGGCAATATTCTTTTTTTAAAACTTTTTTTACGAGACATAAGTTTATACACCTTAATTTATTTGAATTTTAATAAATTCTTATTTTTTCGCACCATATCGAGAACGACCTTGTTTCCGATTAACTACTCCAGCAGTATCAAGAACTCCTCGAATAATTTGATAACGAACCCCGGGTAAATCTTTAACGCGACCACCTCGTATTAACACAAGACTATGCTCTTGTAAATTATGACCTATACCAGGAATATAAGCTGTTACTTCTTGACGATTTGACAAACGAACTCTAGCTACTTTTCTTAAAGCAGAATTAGGCTTTTTAGGAGTAGTAGTATATACTTTTAAACAAACTCCAGATTTTTGAGGAGAATTAATATTTTTAAATTTCTTTTTTAAAACATTAAAACGAACAGATAAAGCTGGTGATTTGGTTTTAGTATTTTTTTTTACTCTTCGTTTTCTGATTAACTGAGAAATAGTAGGCATGTTTCAATAATAAAACCTTTCTTTGTTATTTTTTGTAATTAGAAATATAAGACGACCTAAATTTTATCTTTTTTTTGAACAAAAGTCAATATAAACTCCATTTCATTTAAAAAAGATTATTTAATAGCAACTATCTCAAAATCAAAAATATATATACTTAAATTTAATCTAATGATTATAATTAACAATTATTTTTAATAATTATTTATTTTTCTCTTCTTCTTTTAATGGATATTCAAATAAAGAATGATTTAAAATTCCAGTTCCAGCAGGTATTAAACCACCTAAAATAACATTTTCCTTTAAACCTAATAAAAAATCTTTTTGACCTTTGATTGTAGCATCAATTAGAATTTTAGTAGTTTCTTGAAAAGATGCGGCAGATAATAAAGAATCACTTTTTAAAGAAGATCTTGTAATACCAAAAACTATAGGTCGACCAGCTGCTAATTTTTTATTTTGTTGAATTAATTGCATATTTATTTTCTTAAATTCTTTTATAGACACTTCAGATCCTGGCAATAAATTACTGTCGCCTTCAGAAATAACTAAAATTTGTTTAAACATTTGACGAATAATAATTTCAATATGTTTATCACTAATATACACACTCTGAGATTGATATACTTGTTGTACTTCTTCCAAAATATATTTTTGAGTAGCTACTACAGAACTAATACGCAATAATTCTCTTAAATCTATCGAACCAGAAGTTAAACGTTGTCCGGCTTTTACAGCCATACCATCATTCACTAAAATATCTACATTAGAATCTACAGTATAAAGATATTCTTGTTGAGGATTAATCGCTGAAACTATAACAATATCTGATGAATAAAAATTACTAGATTTAATTTCTTTAACTATACCGTCATATTCACTTATTAAAGCTTTACCTTTAGGTTTACGAGCTTCAAATAATTCTTGAATACGCGGCAATCCTTGAGTAATATCGGAAACCGATAAAACCCCTCCTGTGTGAAATGTTCTCATAGTTAACTGAGTACCAGGTTCACCAATAGATTGAGCAGCAATAATGCCAACAGCTTCTCCGATCTCAACCGCTTTATTAGTAGCTAAATTTAAACCATAACATTTAGCACAAATACCATAATCAGAATTACATGTTAAAACACTTCTAATTTTAACCGATAAAACTCCTGTTTTAACAATATTTTCCGCTATTTCACGAGTAATCAAGTCGCCAAAATTAACTATAACTTGTTTATTCGAAGAATCTATAATACTTTGCGCTATATAACGACCAAATAAACGTTGTTGTAAAGAAATAATCTCTTTACCATCTTGCTCCAAAGAAGTTACATAAACACCTTTATCACTACCACAATCATGTGACATAATAATCACATCTTGAGCAACATCAACTAAACGACGAGTTAAATATCCGGATTCAGCTGTTTTTAAAGCTGTATCAGTAGAAACCTTTCTAGCTCCATGAGTTGAAATAAAAAACTCATGAACATTTAAACCTTCTTTAAAAGAAGATTTAACAGGGATTTCTAATTGATTATTGGTAGGACTATGCATTAAACCTCTCATACCGGATAACTGTGCAAAATTAGAAACATTACCACGAGCGCCACTATCACTTATCATAAATAAATGATTGTCTTGATTAAATTCTTGCATTAAACCTTCTTGGATAACATTACGTACATTTTTCCATTCTTGAATAATTAAACTTTTTTTTTCACTAGTGGTTAAAAATCCTTTTTCATGCCATTGTTCAATATCTGCAATTTTATCTTCTACCTGAGCTATTAATTCATCTTTTTTAGAATACACATTAATATCTGCATGAGAAATAGTTACTCCCGACATAGTTGAATATTTAAAACCTAAATTTTTAATATCATCTAACATTTTTGATGTTTCTGAAATATTACTTCTTTTAAAAACCCGATCAATGATAAGTGACAAAAAACGTTTTTTAAAAGGTTCAGGAGTAGGAATATTATGCAAATATTCCATCAAATTAACGCCTTTAGGTATAAAATAAACATCTGGAGTTTTTATTTCTAAATTAAATATGGTTGGTTCTTGTAAATAAGGAAAATCGTTAGGCAAAATACTATTAAAAATTAATTTACCTAATGTAGTAACTAAATATTTATTTTTTTGTTCATCGTTAAAATAAGAAGAAATATTAGAGGAGCGTACTAAAATACGAGTATGCAAAGCTATTTGTTTATTATAAAAAGCTAATTCAGCTTCTTGTAAATCATTAAAAACTTTTCCTTCATTACGGTGTTTATATTGATGTTGTTGGTTTCTGAAATCAGCATTGTAACCTTGTATAATGCGTTTACGTGTTTCTTCAATAGTCAAATAATAATTACCTAACACCATATCTTGAGAAGGAGATAAAACTGGACTACCATTTTTAGGATCTAATATATTATAAGAAGATAACATCAATAAACGAGCTTCAGCTTGAGCTTCTACAGAAAGAGGAACATAAACAGCCATTTGATCTCCATCAAAATCCGCGTTAAAAGCTAAAGTAACTAAAGGATGCAATCTAATAGCTTTGCCATCGATCAATTTAACTTGAAAACCTTGTAATCCTTGACGATGTAAAGTAGGCGCTCTATTTAATAAAACAGGATGTTCTTGAACAACTTCTTCTAATAATGTCCATACATGTTCATTCATTTTTTCATATAAAATATTAGCGCTTTTTTTATCAATACCTTTAGATTCTTGTAATTTATTTAATACAAACGGTTTAAATAAAACAATAGCCATTTGTCGAGGAATACCGCATTGGTGTAACTTTAAATCAGGTCCTACAATAATAACGGAACGACCAGAATAATCTACCCTCTTTCCTAATAAATTTTGACGAAAACGGCCTTGTTTACCTCTTAACATTTCCGATAAAGATTTTAAAGGTTTATTACGTTCAATATTAGAAGTGCTTTTTTTACTAGATTTAGCATTATCAAATAAAGCATCTACGGCTTCTTGTAACATTCTTTTTTCGTTTTTAATAATCAATCTAGGAGCATTTTGTTTTAATTGTCTTTTTAAACGATTATTACGATTTAAAATCCTGCGATATAAATCATTAATGTCAGCAGAAGCAAAACGTACACCTTGTTCAAGAGCGACTATAGGCCTTAAACTAGGAGGAATTACATTGATAGCTTCCAAAACAATCCATTCTGGTTTATTATCGGATTGATAAAAAGATTCCATTAATTCTAATCTTTTAACAATCAAATCTCTTTTTTGTTTAGATGCTTGTTTTAACTCTAATCTCAATAATTGAATAGTTTCTTCCATATTCAATTCTTGTAACATAGTTTTAACAGCTTCAGCGCCAGTTAAAGCCACAAAATTATTATCACAACGTTCCAAATATTGTCCATATTCTAACTCAGATATAATATTATATTTATTTAAATCGCTATTGCCAGGATTAATAACTATATATGATACATAATAAACAATTTCTGCTAATTCTTTAGCTTTCATACCTAATAAAATAGCTAAACGGCTAGGTAAACTATTTAAAAACCATGTATGAACTACAGGAGCAGCTAGATCAATATGGCCCATTCTTTCACGTCTAACTAGTTGTTCTGTAATTTCTACACCACATTTAGAACAAATTTGGCCTTTTTTTAAAGTTTGTTTTTTAGAACATATACATTGTAAATCTTGAACAGGGCCAAAAATAATAGGACAAAACAATCCGCCTTTTTCCGGTTTAGCTGTACGATAATTAATAGTTTCATAATTTACAACTTCGCCATAAGATTTTTGACGAATTTCATGAGGAGAAGATAAACGAATTTTAAAATAATCGTATTCTCGATTATTATTATTGGAAAAAATAGCTTTATCGATTATCCATGAAGATGCAGACTCGTGTTCATTATTCTCGTGTTTCCAAATAATATTATCTGTATCAGCAACAGAATTATCAATTTTCTGATAAACATTATTTTTTAAACCGTTATATAAATTTAAAAAATTCATCAAAAGATCTTGATAAGCAGGATTGTTACTAAATAACTTCAGCAAAACATCTTTATCAGTCTCTAATAAAGATAAACAATTGAAAATATTATTTTGAGATAAAATATTTAAAATCTCCTGATTTAGATTTAAATTATTTAAAGATTCAGGAAGACCATACTGTTTCAAAATAACTACAATTTCTCGAAAAGATTCTTCGTTTAATAAAGAAACTAATTCATTCAAGTGATAATTATTAATATCATTTAAACTATTAATACCTATAGATTTTAAATTTTTCAAAGTTCTTTTAGTTAAAGAAAAATCTTCAATTTTCATATTTAACATAATCGGGTTTACTTTTTGTTCTCCTTATTATTTGAAACTAAAGAACGATTAATTTGATTATCCTTAGTATCAGCTTTAATTAATTCTACATGTAATCCTAACGCTTGTAATTCTTTAGTAAAAACTCTAAAACTTTCCGGAATAGAAGGTTTAGGAAAACGTAAACCATTAACTATAGCGTGATATAATTGATTACGTCCTATAATATCATCACTTTTCAAAGTTAAAATTTCTTGCAAAGTATGAGCAGCTCCATAAGCTAATAAACTCCAAGTTTCCATTTCTCCAATTCTTTGACCACCTAAAAAATTACGTCCACTACCAGGTTGTTGCAAAATTAAAGTATAAGTACCAACATTTCTAGCATGTATTTTATCTTCAACCATATGAGATAATTTTAACATATACAAAATACCAACAGATATAGGATTATCATATGGTTCACCTGTTCTACCATCATATAGAGTCATTTTTCCATCAAAAGGTAAATTAGCTTCTTGCATAATATTTTTTAAATCTTCATTATCAGCCCCATCTAAAACCGGAGTAGCAACCTTAATATTTAATTTATGCGCAGCCATTCCTAAATGCATTTCTAGAATTTGTCCAATATTCATCCGACTAGGAACACCTAAAGGGTTTAAAATAACATCCACAGGTGTTCCATCCGACATATAAGGCATATCTACTTTAGCAGCGATACAAGAAATTACTCCTTTATTGCCATGCCTTCCAGCTATTTTATCACCTTCTCGAATTTTTCTTTTTTTAGCTATATAAACTTTAATAATTTCATTCACACCAGGAGTAGAAATAAAATCGCCTTTTTTAACAGAAAAATATTGCACACTCTGAACAATACCACTCTCACCACAAGGAACTTTTAAGGAAGCATCTTTATAATCACGAGATTTTTCTCCAATAATTGTTTGAATTAATTTTTCATAAGGGTTATTCTCCAAAGAACTTTGAGGGATAATAACAATCTTACCAACTAAATAATCACCTTCATTAACTTCAGAACCAGGAATAATAATACCTCGAGAGTCTAAATTCTTAATAGCTTCGGCACTCACATTAGGTATTTCTCGAGTTATTTCTTCTCTTCCTGCGCCTTTCTTTAATTCCCGCACTTGAATTTCATATTTACTAATATGAACAGAAGTAAAAATATCTTCTTGTACTAAACGTTCTGATAAAATTACAGCATCTTCGTAATTATAACCATCCCAAGTCATAAAAGCTACTGTAACATTTTTACCTAAAGCTAATTCACCTTGATGAGTAGAAGAACCATCAGCAATAATATCTCCTTTATTAATGTTTTCATTTAATTTAACAATAGGTTTTTGCAAAATTAAAGTATCTTGATTAGATTTATCGAAAGTAGATAAAATATAAACCTTTTGTTCTCCACGATTATTTTCAATAATAATTTTTTTAGCATCTACATAAACTACAAATCCACTTTCTTCAGCAATAACAACGCATCCTGAATCTTTTACTATTCTATGCTCAATACCAGTAGCTACAATAGGAGATTCAGAAATTAATAAAGGCAAAGCTTGTCGTTGCATATTAGCACCCATTAATGCTCTAGAAGCGTCATTATGTTCTAAAAAAGGAATAGATGCTGTAGCTACAGATACAATTTGTTTAGGAGAAACATCTATATAATCAATTTGATCAACACTATATAAACTAATTTCTCCATTTCGTCTAGCAATTACTTTCGATTGTTTAAAACTAAAATCATTATTTAAACAAGATGAAGATGTAGCAATAATACGATTTTCTTCTTGAATAGAAGTTAAGTATTCATATTGATGAGACACTACTGATTTACCATTTTCGTGAATTACTTTAAAAAAAGGAGTTTCGATAAAACCATATTGGTCTACTTGAGCATAAGTAGCTAAAGAACAAATCAAACCAATAGAAGGACCTTCAGGAGTTTCAATAGGACACAATCTACCGTAATAAGAATCGTTAACATCTCTTAACTCTACTCCTGCCCGATCACGATCAATTCCTCCGCTACCTAAAGCAGAAATTCTACGTTTTTGAGTAATAATAGCTAAAGGATTAATTTGATCCATAAAATGAGATAAACGTGAACTACAAAAAAAAGTTTTAATAGCCATAGAAAGAGAAGAAAAATTAAATAGTCCTCCTGGCGTAATAGAATCGAATTTACTAATAGACATACGATCTTTAATATTTTTTTTAGTTCTATTCAAACCTACGCGTAATTGATTTTTTAACAGTTCTCCAATTAATCTTAATCTTCTATTCCCTAGATGATCAATATCATCAATAGTGCCAATATTATGATAAAGATTTAAATAGTAACTAATAGATGCTATTATATCAGATAAAACAATATTTTCAGCATCTTCAGATTGATCATTACCTATAATTTTAATAAAATGCTTATTGTTTTTATTATCCAAAACATAAACTTCTAAACTTTCATTAAAAACTTTTTGTCGATCTTTAAAAATTTTATGAATATATTCTTTATTAGCAAAATATTTAATAATTTTATCATCAATATTATATTTATGAGTTTCTAATAAAATCTTTAAAATATCATCGTCTAAAAGTGTATCAGCCTTAATTAATACTTGTCCTGTTTGGGAATGCAAAATATCTTCTTTAATATATATTTGATCATCATTTATACTTTTTCTATAAGTAAATGAATTGGAATCATGATTTTGATTTTGCAAATGAAAATCAGAATTAACTAATTCCACACGAAATTTATCTCTATGTAATGATAATTTTTTAATAACTTCATAATTTAAAAAAGTTCCGGAAGAAAATAAAATTTCATTATTAGTTAAATCTTTAATATCTTGAGCTAAAAAAGTATTTTCAGCCCTATTTAAAACATCTAATTTGCGATTCAACTTATATCTTCCTACTAAAGATAAATCATATTTATCTTTATCAAACAAACGATTACGAATGAATTCTCTTGCCGCATTAGTAGGGACTCTTTCTCCTTGATGCAACTTAGAATAGAGTTCGACAATAGCATCATTAAAATTAGAATCATTATCTTTATTAAAACTTAAATCCAATAAAGGATTGATTCCAAAAGTTTTTTCAATTTCTTCTTGAGTATCAAAACCTAAAGCATGAATAAATTTTGTTAAAGGTATTTTTTTCGAACGATCCAATTTAGCATATAAAAAATCTTTATTATTTTGTTCAAACTCTATCCAAGCACCTCTAGTAGGAATAATTTGAGCAGTAAAACGATTTTTATTAATTTTATTATCTAATTTAGCAGTAAAATAAGCTCCTGCTGAACGCACTATTTGAGAAACTACAACTCTTTCTGTACCATTAATTATAAAAGTACCTGCAATAGTCATTAAAGGCAAATCTGTCATTAATATACGAGCTTTTTTAGTTTGTTGAGTAATAACATTTTCCAAAGTTACATTTAAAAACAATTCCGCACTATAAGTAAATCCCCTTTTTTTAGATTCTTCAGCGTTAAATTTCGGTTCTTCTAAAAAAAAATCATTAAAATGTAATTTTAAATCACCATTATAACTCTCAATAGGGAAAATACTTTTTAATGATGTTTGAATACCATAATTTAAAAATTCTTGAAATGATTTTGTTTGGATCTCGATTAAGTTTGGCAAATCCAAATCATATTTCATCTTAGAATAATTTCGTCGTTCAACCTTGGTGCCATATTTTGCATTACAATATTTTTTCATTTTTTTATTTAGAACTCCCAACAAATATCAACATAAATTGAATTTAAATTTAAAAAAATAAATTCTTAATAGACAAAACATCCAAAAAATATTAGATAACAATAAAGATAATAAAAAACCTAAGATACTTACTTTAGTTCTCAGGTTTAATAAATATTTAGGTTATCAAAAAAATTTATTTGTTGTCGCCAAAACTATATATTTTGCAACCAGTTTATAAAATATATTTTTTATTCAATTTTCACTTGAGCTCCTAAATTTTCTATTTGTTTTTTGATTTCTTCAGCTTGTTCTTTATTAACATTCTCTTTAATTAATAAATTAGCATTTTCAGATTGACATGCTGATATTAATTCTCCAATACTAAAACCAAAATTTTTAACTAAATATTGAATGACCGCAGTACGAGATTGACCCGCAGAAGTCATAATAATTTTAAATTCTGTTTGCTCATTTTTTTCTACAGCAACATCTTCATTAGTGCCACTTACATTAGCGACATTTTCCATTTTAATACCAAAAGAATCTTGAATTTTAGTTACCAATTCTTGCAATTCTTTAACCTTCATATCACCTAAAAATTGAATAATTTGTTCTATTTTATTATTTTCTGCCATTGTTAATCTCCTATTTATAATTCAAATTTTATTTATTTTAGCAAATAATTGAAATATCTATATAACATTAAAAAATTTATTTCTTACTAATTTAAACTTTTTTGTTTTTTTGTATTAATAATTGTAAAACAGTAATTATATTTTTAACAGGCGCTGAAACACTAAATAACAACATAGATAATAATGCCGATTTAGATGGTATTTGCGCTAATTTAACTATTTGATCCGGAGAACAAATTTCATTTTCTATAATACCGAAATTAATTTTTAAAAATTCATTCATTTTAGAAAATTTGTATAAAACATTTAAAGAAGAGAAAATATCCGAAGAATCAGACAAAGTCCAAAATAAAGCTTTGGGATTTTTAAATTCGATTAATTCGTCATATTTTGACTTAATTAATGCTCTTTTAATAATATTATTAGGTACTACTTGAAACTTGCACGGAACTAATTCTCTTAATTGACGGCGCAAATTAGTCAAATCACTTACCTTCGATCCTTTAAATTCTAATAAAACAACTAAATTAGAATTATCAATATTTTGAGATAAATAATCAACATAATCACTTTTCTCTTTAATAATAGATTTTAACATAAATCGTTGTTTCCTTTTTTAAACAATATAAATTTATCAACAAATAATATAAATCAAAAAATTAATTTATAAAAGACAAAATAAAAAATAATTAAATAATAGTTTTTTCAATTTTACCTAATCGATAAAGGATCAACTTTAATACTTGGAGACATAGTAGAAGAAATAGTTATATTTTGAATTAATTCGCCCTTAACTGTTTTAGGTTTTATAGAAATCAAATGATTATATAAAAAAACCAAATTTCCTATTAATTGTTCTTTATTAAACGATAATTTTCCTATTACCGTATGAAGATTACCAAATTTATCTGCTTTATATTCCATTCGGCCTTTTTGAATATCCTTTATAATTGGCTCTACATTTTCTGTCATAGTTCCTAATTTTGGATTAGGCATTAATCCTTTAGGCCCCAAAAGTTTTCCTAACTTGGTCAAAGAAGGCATAAAGCTAGTAACAGATATCAAAACATCAAAATTTGTCCAACCATTAGATATTTTTTGAATTAATTCCTGATCACCAACAAAATCTACACCCAATTCTTTAGCTTTCTGAGCTTGTTCTCCTTGAGCAATTACAACAATACAAAATTTTTTACCTAAACCATAAGGCAAAACAACAGAACCACGTATATGTTGATCTACTTTTTTATGTTCAATATTTAAAACAAAAACGCATTCAGCAGTTTCATCAAATTTTGCAGTTTTAATATTATACAATAATTCAACGGCATCATGCATTTTATAAATTTGATTAAAGTCTATTTTTTTACTAACTGATAAATATTTTTTACTTCTTGTCATAAATTTTAAGCCTTATATACTATATAACCATATGCCTTTCTTTTTTTATTTATCAAATATAATAAATTATTATTTTTCCACAACAATTCCCATGTTAATAGCAGTTCCTTCTATAATTTTAGAAGCTTGTTCAACTGAATAAGCATTTAAATCTGGCATTTTTAATTTTGCTATTTTTACAATTTGATCATATTTGAGAGTAGCTACTTTATTTTTAACCGAATCAGAAGAACCTTTCGAAATATTAGCAGCTTTTTTTAATAAATCGCTTGTAATCGGAGTTTTAACAATAAATTCAAAACTTTTATCATCAAAAACTGTAATTTCTACTGGCAAAGTAAAACCTAATTTATCTTTAGTAGCTTCATTAAATCGAGAACAAAACAAAGGAATATTTACTTGAGCTTGTCCCAAAACAGGTCCTATAGGAGGGGCAGGGTTAGCTTTACCAGCTAAAATTTGTAATTTAATTTTTTTAACAACTTTTTTTGCCATTATAATTTATTTAATACCAACCTCTTTGTTTCTAAAAATTTGTAAAATTTAATCAATTATTTAAAAAACTATTTTATTAATAAAAATAAAAAATATTATTTTCAAAATCAAAAATCAATTCATTAAATATTTTAATAATCGAAATATCCAAAATATTCATAGTATTATAACATATTTCATCATACTAATTAAATTTATCAACTAATTTAAAATAATTATTTTAATCTAATTAATTTCTTTAAAAGAAGAAAAAGAAATTTCTATAGGTGTAGCTCTGCCGAATAACTCGATTTCAACCATCACTTTATCTCTTTCATAATCTACTAAAGACACTCTACCTACTTGACCAGCAAAAGAACCGTTTATAATTTGAACTTTTTTATTAATCAAATGATCATAATTAGGTTTAGAAATGATCCCCATTTTTAACAATATAGGATTGATTTCATTTTCAGTTAAGGGTATAGGTTTAGAACCTTTTTCTTTTTTAATAGAACCTAAAAATCCAGTTACTTTAGGAATGTTACGAACTATAAACCAAGACTGATCGGTCATAATCATTTTAATAAAGATATAACCAATATAAATTTTTTTCTCTATTTCTTTTTTAGTTCCATCAGCTTTAATTTTAATATGTTTTTCAGTAGGACAAATAACTTCATGAATCAAATTTGATATACCGATACCGCTGTTAGCTATTTTTAATAAATCTTGTTGAACAACTTTTTCATAACCTGATTGAGTTTGTACAATATACCATTTAGATTTAAAAAGAGTTTTATCCTCGTTAATTATATCATTATCAATTATTTTATTATTTTTTATTTTTGATTGCATTTTAAAAACACCTAAATATAATTCTATCAATAATTTTTAATTTAATCATTACAATAAAATTAAATTCTAAAAATTAATTTTAATTCAAAATTTTTTAAGCAAAGATATCATATATATATCGTAACAATATTGAAACAAATTTAAAATAAAAATTAAAATAACAGTAAACACAAAAACTTGAATAATTTGCTTAAAAATTTGAATTTTTGTCGGAAAACTAATAAAACGAAAATCAAAAAAAATTTTTCTTATAAAAGGAAAAATACTAATCAAAAAGAAAATAATAGATACCACTAATAAAGAAATACTTAATTTATTAGAAAAGTGATGAACACAATTGCAACAAACTCCCAAAAAAACCATAGATAAAATAACACAAAAAATATTAATTAAACTATATTCTTCCTTCAAAACTTGCATTAAAGGAATTGTTGGTTTTTCTTCAAATTTTTTATATGCCACAGTTATCTCCTTTATATTTTTTATATAGATAATTTTATTCATCTAGTTTCTTCGTGAATAATGTGTTTTTTGCAACAGCAACAATATTTTTTTAAAACTAATTTTTGATTACGATTATGAATTTTGACACGATAATTACGACTCAAACAAATCTTACATATTAAAATATTACTCTTAACCATTATTCTTATATTTTTCGATCTTAAACAATAACCTTATAAATTTTAATAACTTAATAAAGATAAATAAAATACATTACATTATAAATTTCTAAATCAAGATAAACTTTTCTCAATATTATAACATGATTAAATTATAAATAAATTAATATTTTTTATTTTTCATATATAAATAAAAAATAATAATGGCCGCTGAAACACTGACATTTAAAGAATTAACCATACCTTGTGTTGGAATACTAACTAAATAATTACATTTTTTTTTCAACAAAGAGCGTATTCCTATACCTTCATTACCTAATATAATAGCTAAAGACTGATCTAGAGGAATAGTATCTAAATTATTATCTATTCCGATTTCAGTTCCAATAATTATAAAATTAAATTTTTGCATAGTTAAAATAGTTTGATATAAATTACAAACTAAAAAAATATTAACATACTCTAAAGCTCCGCTAGAAGTTTTAGCTACTGTACTGTTCAAAGGAACCTGATGTTTTTTACTTACAATAATTCCATCAAAATCACTTGCTTCTACAGTACGTATAATTGCTCCAAAATTATGAGGATCTTGAATAGCATCCAAAATTAAAAATTTAACTATTCTATTTGATTTTTCTGTTAAATATTTTAATAAATCTTGTCTATACAAATAATCTTGAACCTCTGCTACTACCCCTTGATGATTACTATTTTGAACTTTATTATTTAATTGATGTTTATCTAAATAACAACAATTCGAGTAATGACGTAATATAAAATTTAAAAAAACTTTATCTTTCATACAAGGATTGATATATAAAAAATAAATTTTTCTTTGAGCTTTAATAGCTTCTTTAATTATGTTTTTACCATAAATAATTACCATATAATATAAATTCTTTCGAAAATTTTAAACTTCAATTTAATCTTATTTCTTAATTTTCCATAAAATTAACAAATTAATTATTAATAATATAAAAAACTCAAAAGATCTAATCAATATAACATTCCAAATAGATACCGTAATTCCATAAATAAAAGGAATCTTGAAAATAAAAATCAATAATAATAAAGAAAAAATAAACATAATACTCGAAAACAACATAATTTTAAACTTATTAAAAGGACGACAATTCATAAATAAAATATTAGCAAAAATAAAAGCAGTTACTAAAGTTAATAGATAAGATATTTGATAATTAGATTGAAAGTTATTAAATAATCCTTTATATAAAGTTAATATTAAAATATAATTAACACTAATTAATACTCCGTAAATGCCTGATTTTTTTAAAATATCACTAATAAAACAATTGTTTAAAGGTTTATAATTAGATTCTAAAGATAAGAAAAAAGAAGGTATGCCGATAAAAAAAATATCAATAAAATTCAATTGCAAAGGAGTAAAAGGGAAAAAAACTAAATTATTACTAAAAAAATTATTAATTATTGTAATCCAAGCTAATAAAAAAGTAAAAATAGTTTTAGTTAAAAAAACAATGGAATTTTTTTCTAAATTATTAATTAATCTACGACCTTCTAAAAAAACAGACGGTAAAGAATCAAATTTAGAATTTATTAAAATTAAATTAGCAACATTTTGAGCAGCTTTGCTTCCTGAAGCCATAGCAATAGATAAATCTGATTCCTTAAAAGCTAAAATATCGTTAACTCCATCTCCGATCATAGCAACTTTTTGATTTTTATTTTTAAAACAAGTAATTAACGTTTTTTTTTGTTCTGGAGTAGCTCTACCAAAAACATCATATCGAATTGATAAATCACATAATTTTTCAGATTCTATATTAGTCAAATTAATAGATTTTTCCGGAACCGAATTAATTAAACCAATTCGTTGAGCTATATAACCTGTAGTAAAAGCATTATCGCCAGAAATAATTTTTATTTTAATACCTAAATTTTGAAAATATTTAATAGTTTCGTAAGCATCTTTTTTAATAACATCTTCTAATAAAATTAAAGATACAACTTGATAATTAGTATTTATATCAATTTTAGATAAAAAATCATTAGTATGAACTAATAATAATACTCTATAACCCAAATTAGTATATTCTTTAATGTCTTTCTCGATAATCTCATCTTTTTGTTTTAATAAAAATTCTGGAGCGCCTAATAAAAATGTACCTATTTTTTCAAATTCAATAGCACTATATTTTCTTATACTAGAAAAAGCTTGAAGATTTTTCACTGGATAAACACTTTGGGAATTTAAATAATTATTAAAATGATTATATAAAGCCTTTTGAGTAGGATTATTGTCAGTAGAAAAATGTTGAACAAAATTAGCCATTAAATAATTTAAATCAATAGTATCATCATTAGAATATTTTAAAATTTTTTTAACATTCATATTCCCATCGGTAATAGTACCAGTTTTATCTAAACATAATATATTTATTTGAGATAACATTTCAATGCCTAATAAATCTTTCATATAAGCTTTACGTTTAAATAACCTAATAAATCCTAAAATAGAAATCATGCTCATTAACAAGAATAATCCAGAAGGAGTCATACCTAACATAAAACCGCATATTCCTAATAAATGATCACTAGTTAAATTATAAGAATTAAATTTATATGAACAAAATAAAATTATAGTAGTAGGTATTGTTGCGAAAAAAATTAATTTCACTAATATCGAAAATGTTTTCATTAAAGGTGTTTTAATTTTTTGATATTTTTTAGCTTGTTTAATCAAATTAGAAACATAAGTATCTTCCCCTAAAGCAATAACATTAGCATAAGATAAACCTGAAATAACATAACTACCAGAATATAAAATATCGCCTGTTTTTTTTAAAACTGATTTAGATTCTCCTGTTAAAAATGATTCATTTACTTCTACAACTCCATACTTGATACAGACATCAGCTACAATTTGATTGCCCAAACTCAATACTAAACAATCACCTACCACTAAATTAGAATTAGCAACTTCTATAATATGACCATCTCGAATAACTTTAATATTATTTGGCAAAATTAAATTAATTTTATCTAAAGTTTTTTTTATTTTAATTTCTTGGACAATACTAATAATAATATTTAAAGAATTAACTATTAAAAAAAATAATTGATCATAACGTCGCATTTTTAAAATAACAATAACAATCACAAGTAATAACAAATTTAGACATGTAAACAAATTATTACAAATAATAATCAAGATATTTTTATCATTATTGATTGATTTATATTGTTTTTGATTTTTCAATCTTTGAGTTACTTCATCAGTAGTAAGGCCGAAATGACTTAAATCTTGATATAAAAAATTATTAATTACAGAATTCTCCAAATTTGTTTTATTAATATCGTTATTCATATTTTCACCTGCTCCGAAATAATAATTACTTAAAATTTATTATCAAATAAAATTTTGTTGTAATAAAATATTTCTAAAAAAATCTGCTTGATTAAAATCTTTTAAATTTTTAGCTTGCTGCCATAAATAATAATATTCAATCATCTGTTCTGTTACATTATTTAAAACAATTGAAATATCTAAATTTTTTAAAATATAAATTAAAGTATAATGTAATTCAGATAATAAAGACAAATTATTATTTATATTTTTAAAAATATTTTTTAATATTTGTTCAATCAAAGTAATAATATTGGGAGTATCCATATCATTCTGCATAAATTGGTGCATTTGTTGTAAATAAATTTTATTCATTTCATAATTATAAACATTGTTAATTATTAATTTAAAATTAACTTTATTTAAAATTTTTACTATTTTAAAATACTTGATTTGAATCTCATTAATTAATTCTTTTGTATAATTAATTGGTTTTAAATAATGAAAATGACAAAAGAAAAATTTAATAATATTAGGGTCTTTAATTTCAGTCAATAAATCTTTTGCTAAAACAACATTTTTCAAAGATTTACTCATTTTATGATTATTATAATTAACATGTCCTATATGCATAAAATAACGAGCTAAAGGTTTACCTTCGCTAGCCATAAATTGAGCTTGTTCATTTTCATGATGAGGAAATTTTAAATCATGACCTCCACCATGAATATCAATAGTATTTCGAAAAATTTCTCTAATCATTACTACACATTCAGTATGCCATCCAGGACGACCCAAAAACCAAGGACTAAAATAACGAATACCAATATTAGTTTTTTTCCATAAAACAAAATCTTCAGAATTGTGTTTTAGAAAAACATTTTTATTATTAATATTTTTATATAATTTATTAATCTTTTGGCCACTTAAACAACCGTAATTAACAATATTCTTATTACAAAAATAAACACCTTCATTAGTTAAATAAGCATATTTTTTTTCTAAAAGCAAGTTAATATATGCAATCATTTGATCGATATAACAAGTTACCGAAGGAAACTTATTAATTTCATGAATATCTAATTTATCTAGCAAATGAAAAAATTGTTTTTTGTAATAATCAGCTATTTGTTCCTCAGTACTTTTATTCTGAATAGCAACTTGAATAATTTTATCATCTAAATCAGTAATATTAACCACCAAAAAAACTTTAAAACCTATAGATAATAAATATTTCTTTAATAAATTAAAAAAAATTAAAGATCTAATATTACCTATATGAAGGTGATCATATACAGTAGGACCGCAAACATAAATGTTAACTTGTGCATTATTTAAAGGAAAAAATTCTTCTTTAATACCAGTTAAAGAATTATAAAATTGTAACATTAATAAAAACCTTTTTATTATATTTTTAATTTCTTTTTAAATTTAATAATAAAAATTTAAATTTTTATAACATTTTAAATTAAAACTGAAATTATTTTAGTAAAATAAATAATTAAAAAATTGATGTAAATTTTTCTAAATTTTTCAATACTTTATCTTTACCCAAAAGTTCTAAATAATCGAATAAATTAGGGCCTTGCGATTGACAAGTGCATAATATTCTAACTGTTTTGAATAAAATTTTTAAATCCATATTAAAATTCTGTTTTAAATTTAAATTTAAAATTATTTTTTTTAATTCGGAAGATTTAAAAATATCTAATTTATTAAAAATTCCTGACAAAAAAGGTATCAATTCATAACCTTTATGTTCGATTAAAAAACATTTTAATTCTTGAGTCGCTACATGATCAATAATAAAAAAACATTTATATAAATCAATAATTTCTTGAATATAATATATTCTATCACGTAACAAAGCAACTAATTTAATTATTCGATCATGTTCTAAATCAATTTTAGATTGTTTAAAATAAAAATTAACTTTAATAGCTAATTCTTCTAAAGATATTTTTTTTAAGTATTCTTTATTAATAAAATTTAATTTTGAAATATCAAAAACAGCAGGATCTTTGCTAAAACGCTTGATATCAAATAAATTATTAATAAGCTCTTTATTTAAAATAGTTTGGTTTGTTTGCGGAGAAAATCCTAAAAAAAATAAAAAATTCAAAATTGCTTCGGGTAAATAACCTAAATTCCGATATTGCTCAATAAACTGAATCTCGTCACAATTACGTTTGCTCATTTTTTGTTTATATTGATTTAAAATTAAAGACATATGGGCGAAAACAGGTATTTTCCAATTAAAAGCATTATAAATCATTATTTGTTTTGGGGTATTAGTGATATGTTCTTCTCCCCGAAAAATATGAGAAATTTTCATTAAATAATCATCTATAGCAACGGCATAATTATAAGTAGGATAACCATTTTCTTTTAATATAATCCAATCTTCTATATCTTTGCTAGCAAAATTAATAGGACCACGAATCAAATCTACAAAAGAATATTGTTGATATTTAGGAACTCTGAAACGCACTATATAATCTTTTTTATCGTTATTAGAATAAACTTTATATGCTAAATTATTTTCTAATAATAATTTTGTATATTTGCCATAAATGGATAATCTTTCTGATTGTCTATAAGGCCCATAAGATCCTCCGACATCAGGACCTTCAGACCAATTTAAACCTAACCATTTCAGCTGTAATAATTGTTTTTCTTCGCTACCGATGACGTTACGACCAACATCTGTATCTTCTATACGAATAATAAAAGAACCTTTAAAAATATAAGCAAATAAATAATTGAAAAATGCTGTTCTAGCATTACCAATATGTAATCCATTACCGGTCGGACTAGGAGCATAACGAACTCTAACAGATTCCATAATCATCCTTTTTTCAAAAAAAAAATAAATAATTGAGTATTAAATTTCTTTTAAATCTTAAATGTATCAAAATTATAAAAAACAAATTAACGTTTAGAAAATTGAGGACGAGCTCGTGATTTTCTATAACCAGGTTTTTTACGTTCTACAATACGCGCATCTCTAGTTAAAAATCCTGCTTTTTTTAAAACACTTCTTAAAGAAGGTTTAGCCATAAGTAAAGCTCTAGAAATGCCCAAACGAATAGCTTCTGCTTGAGAAGTAGATCCTCCTCCGTAAACAATCACTTTAATATTATAACAATTTAATTCATTAGTTAATTTTAAAGGTTTTAAAATTTCTGAACGATTAATAGGAGACGATATATATTCTTCAAAACTTCTATTATTAATTATAATATTACCTGATCCAGTTCTTAAAATTGTTCGTGCCACAGAAGTTTTACGCCTTCCAGTACCATTAAATTGTATTATTGTCATAAAACTATTACACCTCTAAAATTTCTGGATTTTGAGCATTGTGTTTATGAATATTATCAGCATAAACAAACAATTTCTTTCTTATCTTTCGACCTAATTTATGTTTAGGTAACATACCAAAAACTGCTTTTTCGATTATTCTATGAGGAAATTTTTGCATCATCTCAATAAATTTTACTTGCGTTAAACCACCTGGATATCCTGAATGTCTATAATATTTTTTTTGATGGATTTTTTTACCTGTTAAAGTAATTTTTTTAGCATTAATAACTATCACATAATCACCATTATCAATATGAGGAGTATAAATAGTTTTGTGTTTGCCCATCAAAATAGCAGAAATTTTAGTTGCTATCCTTCCTAAAATTTTTTGATTAGCATCAATAATATACCATTTTCTTCTTAAATAATTTTCACTCATACTAGTAGTACGATTTAAATCAGTTAAATTTTTATTATAAAGAACTGTATTAGTGTTATTATTCATAAATTAAAAAAAATCTCCATTTAAGATAAATTAATAAAAATATTTTAATTAATAAATTTATATAATTAAGTAGGTAAAATTGATTTATCAACTAAAAATAAAGGTATGAAAGAATAAAAAAATATTTTTATTATAAACATAAAATTTAATAAAAATAAAAAAATTTAAAATTTTAATAATAAAAAATTTGATTAAATATATAAAGAAATATCAATAAAAAGTTATAAATTACAAGATAAATCCTTATAAAACAAATATAACAAAATTATATTAAAATCTAACAATAATGTCAAGTATATTAAAATAACTTTAATAAAATATAAACTATAAGATAATAAGTATAGATTATTTACATTTCGATAACCGAATTTATTTTTATGATATCTATTAAACAAAGTCTAAATCCAAATCGAAAGATCAAGTTTTCCGGCATCCGGTTTTTTCATAAATTTATCTTCTTGTGAAGACTAATTTTGAAAACACTGATTATTTATTATTATTATTCTTATTTTATTAAGTTATTTAGTATCATGAATAATATTTGATTAGTTCTCTGACGATAACCATTCTTACATAACATGATCTTTTATTTCTACTTCACATACAACGACAGTTATCATTGCAAACATTTTCATATGATAGATTTATTATAATAACTGAACCTTTCTAAAATTAAAAAGACTTTACATTTTTTTTTGCAATCAATCCTAGA
>NZ_JAOSIQ010000050.1 GCF_030586845.1 Candidatus Phytoplasma bonamiae
TAAAATTAAAATTTTCAATTCTTATTTTAATTCTTATAAAGATGCAGAAATTTTCACTTTAATTGATAATTCTGAAGGATTTGATGATCTAGGTATATTAACTTTTGAAGACAATAATCCCAAAAAAATTCAAAGAAATTGAAAAAATTTTATTATTGATTATAAGGTTATTTATAATATATAAATAACCTTATAATCAATAATAAAATAAAAAATACTTAAATAGAACGTAATCAATAGATTTTGATAATTTAATATAATAAAGATTCAATGATTTATATAATCAAAGATACTTTTTATATGAAAAGGATTGGAAAATCAGGAAATTATTAACTGAAAAATTAAGTTCATAAATTATAAAGAATCGAAGATAATTGGTTTGTAACTAATATTAACAATAGATTATTAAAAAAATAAAAATAAAATTACTGATTCAATTTTAATTGAAAAGAAAAAATCAAGGTGTGAAAATGTTTTATAATTTTTAAATAAAATCATTTTTTGAAACTTATTTTAATATAAAATAAAACATTTTTTAAATCGGCGTAAAGTTAACATATTGACGAAAATATTTTTAATAAACACAAATTTAAAAAAATTTACATTAAAAAATATCTAAAAATAATTAAAATGTATAATAAATTGTTAATAGGACAAATTATGAGAAATGAAAAAAGAATATATTATCACAACATCATCTTTGAATAAAGTTATAATTATATTAATATTGGTTATTATCATTATTATCTTAATGTTATTTTTATTATTCGAAGATACTAATATTGAAATTGCAACATTTAAAAACGTTAAATCCTCTTATATAACTGAAAATCCTAAAAATTTAAAAAAACATATAGGAATTGATAATGCAAAAAAGAAAATATTAAATCATTCTGCTAAGGTTTCATCTGGACATGTTTTAGATGTTAAGGATAGTTCTAATCGAATAATAAAAGGAATAAATACCAATAATATCAAGTATTTAACTTAATCATTTATATTTTTTAAAAATATTTGACAATTGTTACCAGCTTTAAAATTAAAAATTATTAGGTTTAATAAATATTAGTTAAAATTAGAATAATGGATTTAAAAAATTTATAAATATTATTAATTTATAAATTATTAAAGTTAAATTTATAAAATGTGTTAAAATATTTAGTGATCACCTACGTTGTTACTATAGAATAATTTAAAATTAAAAATATTGGAGGATAAAAATATTTTGAAAAGTAATAAAATTAAGAAATTAATTTTTCTTCCGATGAGCATATTTCTTTTGTTATTTTTATTATTGAATTATGTTATTTTTAGTAGAAATAATATTTTATTAGCTCATAATTTGCAAAATGATGAATTAACTTCTAAGCCAATGATTTTATTTAATCAAAATATTCCAAATCTTAGTGATAAACAAAAATTAGAATTATTACAACAATTATTTATACAAAATGATTCATTAACCAATTTTAAATCAACTCTAAATGAAGAACCTAATCCAGATTTAGAATTTGCAGTTTGTTGTTCTAGTTTAGATTCTTTGCGCGAAGTAAATCAAAAATTTTATAGAAATCCTGGAGATTATGATAAACTTAACGATATGACAGAACAACTTAAAAATATTATAAGATCTAGAATATATCCTCCTCAATCTTCTTCATTAAAAGTTCATAATCTAAATGATGATATGGATTTGAAAAAACTGTTAAATGATTGTTCTATGTTTATTTTTAAAGCTCTAGCTGAATCAATATTTTCTTTTGAATTTGATAAGCTTTTGAGCTTTTCAACTCAAACACAAGGTATAGTAGCATTTATAATTTCAAATAATTATAGCAAATTTAAATAAAATCTCTAAAAATATAAAAGACTTTAATAAAAATTAATATAATAATATTCTGAGATTTTTTTAACTAATATAGAGAAGATGTTTGTGATAAACAACCAAATTTATATTTTGGTTGTTTAAACGCAAAACATCTTCTCTATAAACCCAAAAAACGATTGCCCCAAAACAACATAAGGTATGTTAGTTTCTTTTGTAAATCTTATTTCAGGATCTTTAGTGATTCTTCCTATTAAAAATACCCTATTTATCATTATTTTCTCCTATCGATATATTATCTTGATTTTTTGAT
>NZ_JAOSIQ010000051.1 GCF_030586845.1 Candidatus Phytoplasma bonamiae
GAAAGCGACTTCTTAGTAGTCGGAGGAGTAAAACTGGATCTGGAATGATCCAGTTAATCGTCCTCCCTAGAACAAGGTTAACGACCTTGATAGGGTGAAAGAAGTTAGTAATTTATGGTTTATTCAAAATGAGAACTTCCTAATAAATGTGATATCTATACCCAGAATACGTAAAATTATTGAGCAGAAATAAACATTGCAAGGCTTGAGTCGATAGATATCTCAATCTAAATTTCAGTTTTAGGATAGAAAGAATATATTTATTAAGCTGATGAATTGACTATCGGCATTCAAGGAATCTTTGTTTTATAGCCAATATGATGAAAAACCAAATTATCCAATTACTGGAATAATATTTGACACTAAAAATTAGTAAAGATAAATCTTGATAGCGAAATACAAATAGTACCTATCTATGTATTAAATATAAAGGTTAAAAAATAATAATAAACAAATTTTAAATCTTTTTATTTAAAAATTATTAATGAAACAAAAAATAAATTATTTTTTATAGGTATTTTTTGAATTAAAAAGATTTTTTGATAAAATTATTTATATTATTAATTATTATTATTAATTATTAAAAATAATTTTTTGAAATTAATTAAATTTTGAATTTAATAATATGTAAAAATAAATTGAAAAAATTAAATATTTATTTATAATTAAGTATGTCTTAAAGTGATTGTTAAAAAAATAAATAATTGATTCTTAATTTAATTAGTTTTAAATTTTTATCATATTTAATAAAATTATTTGTTTTTTTCACCAATTGAATTAGTAAAAAATAAATAGAAAGGGATTTCAATATTCATTAAGATGATTAAACGAGATAAAAATTTTATTTTAACCAATGTTATTAATGTTTCTAAATCTCAAATGAAAAATAGTTATTTTATAGCAGATTATTCTACTAGAATAGGAATTGCTATTAAAACTTTGTTTTTACTTATGGTTAGTTTGTTTACTGGTATATTTTATTTTCGTTTCTTATCTCTTTTTTCATTAGCTAATCAGTTACAATTAGCTTTTGCTTCTATAGCATTCATGTTTGTTGTAGGATTTTTTTTGATTTTGTATAGTGGTTTTTCTAAATATACTACCAATTTGAGAACAGTTTCTATTTTATATGCCTTATGTCAAGGAATATTTGTAGGTAGTTTTTTTAATGTAATAAATATTGTTTATTCAAATGTATTGCCTATTTTTATGTTCGCTTTGATATGCATTTGTTTTTTATTTGTATTTATGAATTTTTTATATTCTTTGGGTTTTGTACAAGTTAATTCTCAATTGAAAATTTTTCTAATTATATTATCTGTATGTTTAATTTTTTTTGTGAATATAAATTTATTTATACAAAATAATTTTTTAGGATTTATAATTTCTATTATTAGTATTGTGGTTGGCTCTTTAGAATTAGCTAGAAATTTTGCTGCAGTAGATTTTTTAGTTCAAAACCGTTTAGATGCAAAATACGAGTGGCCTTTGGCTTTTTCTTTTCACATGATTTTAATTAATTTATTTATAGATTTTATTATTTTGTTATTGAGGTTTATGGATTTTCGAGATAATAAGAGATCAATTATGTAATTAATAATATTAAATAAAACAATATTTATTAGTTAGTTAAGTTATTTAATTATTTGAAAAAAGATTGTTATTTATTATGAAAATAGAGCCAAATATTGCTAAATAACCTATCACCAGTGTGATAAACACTGAAAGGTTAAGAACGGTTCTCGAAAGGAAACCATCAAGAATTACAGTAGTTCTTAAAGGTAGTTTGCGACGGAAGTAGTTAGTCAAGAAGATACCGCCACCGAATCATTTCATGGAGAAGCCTAAAATGGTCTAAAAAGGAAATCGATGTAATATTAAATCTGTCTTGTAAATTGCTTAATCGAACGGTCCAGAGTCTATTAGTA
>NZ_JAOSIQ010000052.1 GCF_030586845.1 Candidatus Phytoplasma bonamiae
TCCGGCTTACCCTTAGAACCATTTGGTGGCGGTGTCTTTTTGACTAACTACTTCATCGCAACCCGCTTTTAAGAACTGCTGTAATTCTTGATAGTTTCCTTTCAAGAACCGTTCTTAGCCTGTCAGTATTTATCGCACTGGTGATGGGTTAGTTCACTCGATATTTAGGCATCTTGGTCGCTATATTGTAATTATTAATAATTTTAATCCTTTGAAGAAAAAAATTATTCAATTATTGTATTTAAATTTTTATAACATATTGAGATGAAAATTAAATAATTATATAAATTTTATTAAATATTTAATACATGTTTATTTTATATAATTTTTTAAAAATTTTTTTAATTTTGGTTAAAATTTAATTTTTTTATTTAAAAAAATTTTTTTCATAATTTAATTTTTAGCACTTTAATAATATTATCTAAATTTTTGTAAAAATGAGAATATAAATCCGGATAATTGTTTTTTCTATATTATTTTCCTGATTGAAATGAATTAGAAAATGATAAGATTAAGAGAATTTTTATTAATTAGTATAAAACTTTTCGAGACAATTTAAAAAGGTTTGTATATAAAATTGCTTTTTGCTATGCAATAATTGATCTAATCTTTTATATAATTTCAAGTTTTGATATATTTTTTCATTGATATTATTTAATTTTTTTTGGCCTAATTTTATTTTGTTTATTTGTTGCAATACTTCTCTTTTCTTTTTAATTAATTCTTTTTTTTCATTTTCAATTTTATAAATTTCTTGATTATTATAAATTGTTATACCCTGAGTTTGTAAATCACATTTTTTATTTTGTATTTTGAGTTTTTTAATATTTATATTCTTATTTATTTCGTTTGAAATTTGTTTTAATTTTGTAATATTTTGTTCTTCATAATTTATTTTAATTGAAACAAAATCTATTTGTTTTTGAAATTCCATAATTTTTCTTTTATATTCTTCAATCGAATCATAAATGGAATTAAATTTCAATAAATCTAATAAAAACATTTCTTTAAGAGATTTAATTTTGTCTTTTTCTTTTTTATCAATATCATTTAAAAATTTTTCTGAATCGTCATTATTTTCTAAAAAATAAGATTTAATATTTTTTAATTTATGAAAATTATTTATTTGTGATTTAGATAAAGATAAATTCGATTGTTTCAAACCTTTAGGTGAAGATATAAAGGATTGATGTTTAATTGAATTATTATTTTTTAAAAAACCCATATTCTTTAAAATTATAAATAACATTATCATCGCAATAATTATAAACAGTATAATTTTTTTCGATATTTTAATACATTTCATATTTTGTTCCTTTTTTAAAAAATTTCTTAATTTAAGAAAAAATAAAATATTTTTTCAAATAAAAAATGAATTTTAGTAAATTTTTATTTTCTTATTAAAGATTTTTCGCTTATATTAGATTTATAAAAGTTTGTCCTATTTCTTGTAAATTGCTTCGCATCTATCCAATCTTAATCTAGAGACTAGTGTGGTTTGAACCAGGATGAAGTAATAATTAAATAATCATATCTAGATTTTTCTTTGGTTTTTCTTAAGTTATTTTAATATTGCCTTATTTAACAGAAAATCATAGTTTTAATATAGTTTGAGAAGATTCTTAGATTATTGGTTTAATATACTCAATTCCTTAAAATAATTGTTAAACGAACTTGATAACGTCATAATAAATTTTTTTAGTTCTCAACCTTATAAAACTAAATACCTTCGGAATTAATATTTAATAGTTGTCCTATGAACTTATATAATAAGTCGGTTTTTTAAAAAAACCAAAATTTCGAATTTTAACTAGACTTTTTAGGATAAGAACTTACCTATAAATAGTTGCGATTGATAATTATTGTTGGCATATTCATAACGGTATTTGTCGATTTTGGAATTTTGATGATATTGTCTATGATG
>NZ_JAOSIQ010000053.1 GCF_030586845.1 Candidatus Phytoplasma bonamiae
TCGTCAACAATGGCGAGATCTAGGTCTTTTATTAGATTATGCTTACGAACAATTTACTTTAAATTCTTCTATAAGTTCTACTGTTGAAAAAGTTTTTGTATCTTTGTATCAAGAAGGTTTGAATTATACGATTAGAATGAACAATTAACTAGCTGCGACATAACTTTAGTCTTCATGAGAAGATAAATTATGGAAATCTGGATGCTGAGAAACTTGCTCGTCCGGTTTTAATGTGGTATGTTTGTAATAGAGATTAGAAAGAAAAAAATTCTGAGATCGAAACACAAATAATTTATTATCCGTACTTTATAAACTTCCTAAATATTAATGTATTTCAATAATTATTGAATTTGATAAAATGTTGAAATGCTAATTATTAGTTTATTAAATAAAAAAATAGGATATTAAAACAGTTTTGAAATCAGATGAATGATAGAAAGTGGTTATTAAAAAAAAGATATCTTCGTGCTAAACGATTTTCAGAATAAGTCTCAAAAACTCAAGAATAAAGGAAGATATAATATTATTCCTTGTCTTAAAAACTACCTGCAACCGAATAATTTCGGAGATTATCAATATATATAATATTTGATGATTTACCAATCAAATCAAAGAAACTTGAAATCTAATAAACTTTTTAATTAGTTTTGGAAACTAAAGTCGATATTTAACTCTTTAGATAATCCTAAAGAAACAAAGTTCGAAATAAAAGTTTTTAGAATTTTCTAAGGATAAATCTTTTTTTATTAATCAGAATAGCAAAAATTAATTTTAAATAATTAAAATTAATAATTTTTAAATGATCAGAGAAGTCAATAATGTGGTATTTGAATGATAAATTAATAGCAATTCGGATGCTTATCTCTAGAAAGTTTGTGTTTTTGTTTTAGAGGGTTTTTTGTAATAGATAATCGAAGAACCAATCCTACTTATTTAAACGCAAAAAATTTATTTTTATTATGAAAGAAGAAAAATTATTACATGTTAAATATTAAAGAAATTCAAAAAATTTTTAATTTATCTTTAGGTGAAGGAATTGATTTTGTGGAATTTTTTTTCGAAGATACTTTTTCTAATTTATGGAAAGTTATTGATCAAAATATAGTTAGCTCTCTAGAGAATCATATTTATGGTGTGGGTATTCGATTATTAAGTAATAATGAAGAAATTTATTTATATACTAATAAAATAGTTTATCAACACATTGTAGATTTAATTTTAAAATATAAACCTTTATTAAGAAAGAAAACTAAAATTTTTCCAAAAAGTTTTAAATTTGAACCAAATGCATCACAAAAGTCTTTTAATGATGATATTACTTGGCAACAAAAACTTGATAAAATGTTATATTGTTCTCGTATTATTCGTCAGACAGATTCTCAAATAATTAAAAGTTTAGTTAATTTAGAGGGGCGCCAAAGAGGCCTAAATATCGAGTGAAATAACCCATCACCAGTGCGATAAACACTGAAAGGTTAAGGACGGTTTATTAAAGGAAACAATAATGGATTATAGCAGTTCTTAAAAGCGGTTTGCGATGAAGTAGTTAGTCAAAAAGATTCCGCCACCGAATGATTCTAAGGATAAGCCTGAAATGGTCTAAGAAGGAAAGCGGAAGTAATTTAACAACCTGTCTCGTAAACTACTATATGCGAACAGTCCGGAGTCTACCGACATATCTTCTAAGTGTTAGGTAGTTTATCAATGAACAAATCTGGAATCTCACCGTGAACAAAACGGTTACTTCTCCTAAGGAATCAAGGTTGATATTTAGCGTAACTTGGAGAATCCTAAAACTATGTAATTAAATTTACAGATCAGGAAATCAAAGCCCTGATAGTTAAGGATAAAGAATCTGCTTAGTAGTCGTAAGAGTAAACCTAGTTTTGGAATAA
>NZ_JAOSIQ010000054.1 GCF_030586845.1 Candidatus Phytoplasma bonamiae
TGCTGTTATCAACTCTTCTTTCGAACTAGTTGATCAAGCCCACCTTGCAGTGTTTACGTGACCTCTAGAGATTATCACTCTAGGCTATGCGTTAAATAGCGGAATTATGAGCATCTTTTGCGCCCTATTTGTTCTAACATTAATTCATAAAAACGTTTTTTAAGATTATTTTTTTTTTCTTTTAAAGAAAACTTTTGAAATTTTAAAAAAATAGAGATAGATTATTTGCGTTTCAATAACTGGATTTATCAACTAGTTATCTATTACAAATAGCCCCCCTCTAAACCGGACAAGCAAGTTTCCAAGCATCCGGCTTGCCATAATTTATCGATAAACCATAAATTACTAACTTCTTTCGCCCTATCAAGGTCGTTAACCTTGTTCTAGAGAGGACGATTAACTGGATCATTCCAGATCCAGTTTTACTCCTCCGACTACTAAGAAGTCGCTTTCTCCTTGGGCTATAATGACTTTTTAATCTCGTTATTCGTTAATTTAATAACTCGCCTTTAGGATTCTCCAAGTTACGCTAAATATCAACCTTGGTTCCTTAGGGGAAGTAACCATTTTATTCATGGTGAGATTCCAGGTTGGTTAAGTGATAAACTATCCAATATTCGAAGTTTATATTGATATACTCTGAACTGCTCGCTTATAGTAGTTTACGAGACAGGTTAAAAAATTACATCTACTTATCTTCTTAGACCATTTCAGGTTTACCCTTAGAACCATTCGGTGGCGGTGTCTTTTTGACTAACTACTTCATCGCAACCCGCTTTTAAGAACTGCTGTAATTCTTGATGGTTTCCTTTCAAGAACCGTTCTTAGCCTGTCAGTGTTTATCGCACTGGTGATGGGTTAGTTCACTCGATATTTAGGCCTCTTTGGCGCCCCTTCGGGAATGATGATTATATTTATTTTTAATTATTAAATTCAATGCTAATAATTCTTTTTCTATTGAATCGATTTCTTTTGAAATTTCTTCTCGTTTAATGGAAACTTGTTTTATTTTTTCCCTTAAAATTTCGATTTTGGTTTCAGAAGAATCAAATAATCTTTCATAAGAATTTGTTTTTTTAATTACTGAATGCTTTGAACCAGCGTAAACTAAATAAGATTTTCGATTATTTATAAATATTAAACTTAAAATAATTATAAATAAATTAATTATATTAAATTTTTTTTTGATTTGTATTTTTTTTAGATTTAAATTCATATTTAAAAACTTTCTAATGACATAAATATTTTATACAAAAGTTTTTAATAAATTAATCAATATTTTTGAACATTTATTAGAACTTTGTCTTGAGTGAATAAAATTTTTGATTTTAAAATTATAAAAATAATTGAATGTAAAATTTTTATTAAAATAGTATATTAATTATTAATAATTCATCAAATTATTAATTTACTTATTAAAAAATTTTTTATAACTATATATCACAATATTTAAAAATATAATTTGGTTAAATAATTCTAATTTTTTGCATTAAATATATATTAATAGATTATTTACGTTTCGATCTCAGGATTTACCTTTTTCTGATAGCTATTGTAAAAAGCCCTCTTATATAAAAAAATCCAATAAACCATAAATTACTAACTTCTTTCGCCCTATCAAGGTCGTTAACCTTGTTCTAGGGAGGACGATTAACTGGATCATTCCAGATCCAGTTTTACTCCTCCGACTACTAAGAAGTCGCTTTCTCC
>NZ_JAOSIQ010000055.1 GCF_030586845.1 Candidatus Phytoplasma bonamiae
GCAACCCGCTTTTATGGTCTGCTATAATCTATCATTCTTTCGTCTGATAAACCGACCATATCCTTTCAGGGTTTATCGGCCCTGGCTATTGGTTAGATAGCACGAAATTTAGGCCTCTTTGGCGCCCCCGTAAACACAATAAGCTTTAGAAAAAATTAAAGTTAAAAAAGAAATAATGGATATTGAAAACATTTTTAAATTCATTATTTTACCCCCCTTTTTTTTATTTATTAAAAAACAAGAATAATTCAACAATGTATATTTATATTATAATCTTTTTAAAAAAATTAAAAACTATCAAATAACGAAAATAAAACTTTTAATAATTTCGGAAATAAGAAAATGCGTCATTTGCACACTAAAATAAAAATAATATTGTTTTTGAAATTCTTGTTTTAAAGTTTAAGCATAAACAAAAGGAATAACAGAACCATATGGCCACGCGCACTGCACCCCAAAAGTATTACAATTAATAAAATCTGTTAATTCATGTTCAAGATCAACTTTTCTTAGTTGATTTTTTTAAAAGAAATAAAAAAGATTTAAAGATTTGATTAATTCTAAAAAACTTTTTTGAAATAAGTCTCATTTTGAAAGTTATAGAAGATAACATTTAAATTTATGAATTATTTTATTTACTAATAGATAGTACGATTAATTTCTTTATTATTTTTTTATTATTAAACGAAAAACTAAAACTAAACATAAAATACAAAAATTAATAATAAATAAAATTAAAATTGTATTTATTTTGTAAAGATTATTTTCTATTCTTGAAGTTAATATTGTTAAAAATTTTTTTATTTTCAAATACAATACTTTGAAACTCAAAAATATTATAGTTAATGATAAAATTGACAAAATTATTATAAAAAATCTTATTAAAAACCTGAAAATATTATAAAAGATATTCGACATGAAATTTTTCCTTATTTTGTATTATAGAATAAATAATTATAGAAATTTTTTTATGTAAATATAAAAAAATATATTTATTTTATTATATCTTATACATTTATTTAAGAAGAAAAAAATTTTATATTAGAATAATATTAATATTTATCTCAAAAAGTAAATTTAATTTAATTAATAAATTTTCTTATTTATTAAAAATATGTTTAATTTATATTTTTTTTAAATAATTGTGATGGAAGCAATTGAGTTTTAATTAACCTTTTTATTTTAAAAAACTTAAATTATTTAATTTTTTAATTACTTGTATTAAAAAAGAGATTTAGCGTTATTACAATAATTACAACAAAAATTTAAATGACAATCAACGGATATTTTTAATTTAATTGAGAATTTTTCAAATAATTAATAGATTTGAATTTCCTTTCTGTATTTATATCAATTCTTAAAATTTTTTTAGATAGAGGAGTGGTCTCTAAAATAATCATAAGTCCAAGAAGTCTATTTAAAATGCCAATTATTATTTAAAAAAACCGGCTCATAAGAGATGACAAAAAAAAAATTTTTAAACAAATGAATATCCATTTATCAACGTTTTTTTGATTGAAATTTTTTAGCACGCATTTTTCTAGCTACACTAGGTTTGATAAAAAATGCTCTTTGTCGAACTATAGCAG
>NZ_JAOSIQ010000056.1 GCF_030586845.1 Candidatus Phytoplasma bonamiae
TTATTTAAAAATATTTATATTTTTAAATATTATTAATTTGTATTCGAAATTTTCGAAATTAATTTATTTTTATAAAAACTACTACCATTTTTAGTTAAACGATGAGGTAAAGTAAATTTATTATTATACTTTAGAATTCTTGGTTGAGTAGTTTGTGGAACAATTTAGTTCGTTATATCTGTTTATCTTCTTAGAATTTTTGCTTATCCTTAGAATTATTCGGTGGTGGTATTATTTGGTATTAAAAATACTTAGTTTCGACTCGCTTTTAAAAATTTTAATGGATATTAAATATAAAAATATTTCTCGAAACTATTTTTTATAATTCAGTAATTTCATATAAATATTTAAGATTCGAGATGATTACTTATTAATATTTTGATTTTCTTTTTCATAATCTTCAGTTATTATTTGTTGATTTTTATTTTGATAATTTAAAATAATTTTTGTTTCAACAAAACTTGTTCTAATTTAGCAATTTTCGGTTTAATAAGTAATATTTCATTAATAAACAGTAATGTATTGTTTTGGATTAAATCGATTTTTTTAGATTTGTCGGGATAATTATCCTTATTTAATCATTAAAATAATTATGCCTAAAGTAAAAATAATAATTAATTATTTTTATTGTATGAATTAAAATTTAAAACATTAATTTAATTCACGAAAGTATATAAAAATATTTACTATTATTATATAATCATTTACTTAAAAATTTTAATTTAAAAAATAATATTTATTACAAATATCCTCCATCCAAACCGGACGAGCAAGTTTCCCAGCATCCGGATTACCATAATTTACCCTCTTCCAAGAACTAAAGTTATGTCACCACTAGTTAATTGCGTGTTAATTTTAAAATAATCAAATTATATAACTTTTATTTTGATCCTAAAAATTTTATTCATTTTGAAGTAATAATTTAATTTTAATAAAATTTTATTTTGTCAAGATAAAAAAATTATTTTTGATAATTTATCCAAAGCATAAACAAAATTATTAAAAAACTTTCATTATTTATTAAAAAAATTTAATTTAAACAATTAAAAATCTTTTTAATGTAAATTTTTCAAATATATTAAAATTAAAATTTTTTTCGGTATTTATAAAAAAATATAATTAAATTATAAAAAATATTAAAACAATAAATTATAAATTTAATTTTTTATTTTTTTAAACTTTTTCAAAATTCAAATAATATTTTAATAACTTGTATTTTTTTATCGAAATTTTTTTAAAGTATTATAGAATATAAATTGTAAAAATATAAATTAAATTATATTAAAATTTTAAATAAGGGTTTAAAAAATTATGTTAAAGTTATATTATTTATCTGGGCGCCAAAGAGGCCTAAATATCGTGTGATTTTACCAATCACCAGTGCGATAAACACTGACAGGCTAAGAACGGTTCTTGAAAGGAAACTATCAAGAATTACAGCAGTTCTTAAAAGCGGGTTGC
>NZ_JAOSIQ010000057.1 GCF_030586845.1 Candidatus Phytoplasma bonamiae
ACGACTACTAAACAGATTCTTTATCCTTGACCATCCAGACATTTCCAGATTAGTAAACTTAATTACTTAGTTTTAGGATTCTCCAAGTTACACTAAATTTCTACCTTAATTCTTTAGGGGAAGTAACTTTCTTATTGGAAGGCTGATTCCAGGTTTTCTTTTTGATAAACTACTCAATACAGATTATTTATATTAGTAGACTCTGGACTGTCCGTTTAAGCAACTTCCGGAACAGGTCTCGTTATTACATCAATTTTCCTTCTTAGACCATCTCAGGCTTCTCCGTAGAATTATTAGGTGGCGGCATCTTCTTGACTAATTTGCTTTCGTCGCAACCCGCTTTTATGGTCTGCTCTAATCTGACATTCTTTCGTTTGTTAGACCGACCATATCCTTTCAGGGTTTATCGGCCCTGGCTATTGGTTAAATAGCACGAAATTTAGGCCTCTTTGGCGCCCTAATCTAAACGATCAAAATCTAATTGACTTGTTAATAATTGTTTTAATAAAGTAAATTTTTTACTATTTTTATCATTTTTAATAACTTCGGCAACATCATATTTAAAATTGTTATCTATTTTATCTAATATAGAAACAATTTCCTTATCATTGATAATCATTTGAATTGTCTTATCTTCATGATTAATGCCAAAGACTCGTTCAAAAATATGAGAATAAGAACTATGTCCGATATCATGTAATAAAGAAGCAACTAATAAAATTAATTTATTTCTTAAAGAAAATTTTTTTTCTATTAACTGAAATTTATGAAATTCTAAAAAACGTCTAGATAATTCATAAACACCTAAACTATGAGTAAAACGTGAATGTTCAGCGCCGGGAAAAACCATATGAACACATCCTAATTGCTTAATACGTCTTAATCTCTGAAAAAGACGAGTATTAATTAACTCTTCTAAAAATAAATATTCTAAATAAATATAACCATAAACAGGATCTTTAATAAATACGGATAGATTAATTGCGTTTTATGCAGCGATTTATCTTTGCTGTTTTATTTACAATCAGCCCCCGTCCAAACCGGACAAGCAAGTTTCCCAGCATCCGGCTTTCCATAATTCACTCTCTCTCGAGAACTAATTTCTCCTTGCGGTTGATTAGTTATTTATTCTTATTGTTCTTATTCTTCCTGATATCATGTATTTGCTGATTGGTTATCTTACGATGACAATTCTTACACAATACTTTAGTTCTTCTATTCATGATACTTTGGTAATGCGCATTGCGAATTGTGCCAATATGATGAATTTGACGTTGGGATGTTTTATCGCAATTCTCACAACGTTCCG
>NZ_JAOSIQ010000058.1 GCF_030586845.1 Candidatus Phytoplasma bonamiae
TCTGTTTAGTAGTCGTAAGAGTAAATCTAGTTTTGGAATAAGCTAGCTAATCGTCTTACCAAGAAGAGAGTTAACCACTCTTATAGGGCGAAAGCAGAAAGTAATTTATTGTTTATTCATGGAGACCGTATAGACAAAAGATCTATGAAGTGTTAGTATCGCAACTTCTTCGGATAATGAATAAAATTCCTGACCAATCTTTAAAACAATACCCATTAAAACAAGAACTCAAATGGGCAATGAACCACTTAATTAATACTTATCTCGCGTTTAATCCGGTTGCTTACCAATAATGGGACAGGAACACCAGGAATAGACGGGAAAATAATTAATGATATGGATTTTAAACAAATTAAGAAATATCACCAAAAACATGTTCACAACCAATATAACCCGAAATCGGTTAAAAGAGTTTACATTCGAAATAGCCATCAATCCCAATCTTTTCCAAGAACGAACCAGATTAATTGACAGGTTAACAGCACGAAAATGTGGAAGTCTACTAGTCAGAAAATCAATCCCTGGAAATTCATCATTTCGGAACCATTAGAAACGCTCATTGGCAAAGGGCGATGAACAAAAAACAATTGTCCTTTGTCAGGTTTGTCATCGTAAAAGGACCAACCAACAATAAGGGATATTAGAAGATTCAAAAAGAGTAAAAGGTCAAGAATAAACATTTAACCAGTGGTGACACGAAGTTAAACCCGGAACAGGGATAAATTATGGAAAGCGGTGTGCTGGGAAACTTGCTCGCACCGTTTGGACGGGGGCTGTTGGTAATATTTGATAGAAAATCCAATCCTATTAATGAAACGCCAATAATCTATCCGTATTTATGAAGCTGATGACATTATTGGAACTATTGCTAAACAAGCTAGTTCTAATCAAATAATTACAGATATTTATTCTAGTGATCATGATTTTTTGCAATTAATTAATAATTATGTTACTATTCGTTTAATAAAAAAAGGTTTAACGAACATCAGCGACTTCAATAAAGAATTATTACAAAAAGAATATGAGCGCCAAAGAGGCCTAAATATCGAGTGAACTAACCCATCACCAGTGCGATAAACACTGACAGGCTAAGAACGGTTCTTGAAAGGAAACCATCAAGAATTACAGCAGTTCTTAAAAGCGGGTTGCGAT
>NZ_JAOSIQ010000059.1 GCF_030586845.1 Candidatus Phytoplasma bonamiae
TTAACATTTTAGCAATATCATTATTTTTATAAATAGGTTGATAATTTTCCTTAACATTTCCATAAGGAATCCTGTAACTGAAACGGATAATTTTAAATTCTGCTTGACTTAAGGTTTTTTTTAATTTGTTTAACCAGATTTCGTGATTAACTTGTTTCAACCAAACTTGATGGGGATTGTAAGTGGACAGAGTTAAAGGATAATAAGCATTTTCTTGAAAACTGAACATAGCAGAACCATTAAATTTTACGGATAGTTTCAGAGATCGCTTTTTGAATATGTGGTGGTCGCGCATAAGCGAGAAAATCATAACCTAAATCTTGATAATAATCGAGAGCTTTCATTAAACCTAACAATTCCTTCTTGAAATAAATCTTCCTTAGTTAAAACGCGAGGATAATAGTTAAATTTTTGCACTATTTTATTAACCAATTGATAATGAAGTACAATTAATTAAGAACGTACCTGCATATTTTTTTTATTTTTTAAACAAAGTAAAAATAAAGCTTTTCTTTCCATATTATCCCTTTGCCAAAATAAATTAGAAAAGATAAGCATAAGAAATCTTTTTTTATTTCTTTTAAAAAACAAAAAAAGATCAACTAAGAAAGTTGATCTTGAACATGATTAACAGATTTTATTAATTGTAATACTTTTGGGGTGCAGTGCGCAAAATCTCACCCTTGCTTCTTTATCATAAATTTATTTTTATTTAATTATTCCTAAATCAAATCATTACGTAAAATGTCTATTGTTAAATTAAAGGCTTAAATAATGACATTAATATGATCAAGTTGTTGTAATTTTTATTAACTGATCAAAATTAATTGTTTAATTTAGTTTTATTATTAATTATTATCTTAATGTTTATTTTTCATTTTTTATATTTTATCAATTCTATAAGTAAATATTGTTTTAGTTGTTATGTTGTTAATATGATTTAATTTTTGTTGTTAACTAATATATAAATAATTATAAACCAATATTTTCTTTCGAAAATATAGAACTATTTATCAGCTAAAAAGTTATTTAACAAAAA
>NZ_JAOSIQ010000006.1 GCF_030586845.1 Candidatus Phytoplasma bonamiae
AATGAGGTTTTTGCTAAAGAAAATGTGGAAACTTTTTTAAATGTTCAACATTTAGAAGATATTTTAAAGGTATTTACTGTTAAAGAATTCAAAATTATTTTTGATGGTTTTGCAACATCTTTTGTTACCAACAATCAAATCTGAAATCAGCGAACTGATTCGGAAGAGTCACTCTCCTTCAATTCCTCAAAAAACAACCAAATCAAACAACATTGGTTTTCAAGAAGAAAAATACACGTAACCCAATTGGGTTAAAATCCTTAATCCTCATCAATTATGACTTAAACAAACTAACCATGAATACTTTTTAAAAAACCTAAAACAAAAATTAAGCAAAAACGAATTTGATGTTATGCACTTAAGTTTCGGCATACCCTTAGGAAATATCAATGAAGATTATCAAATCCCTTATTCAAACCAACAAATCGCTCAAGAACTAAATTTATCTTTAAGACAAGTAGAATATATCAAAAACTTCGCCATCAAAAAATTAAAAAAAATATTTAGAAAAGAGAAATAAAACCATGTTAAATAAAGTGCAATTAATTGGTCGTTTAACTCATGACTTAGAAAAACAATATCTTAACAGTCACAACGAACAAATCATCAAAATTGATTTTAACTTAGCGATTAACACTAAAGATAAAGTGCAATTCATCCCTTGTGTGGATTTTTCGCAACCAAGCCGAAACCATAAGTAAATATTTACAAAAAGGGTCAAAAATATATGTTGAAGGAACATTAACTATCCAAAAATACACTAATAATGAAGGACAACCTAAAATCAATCCTCAAGTTATTGTTTATAATGTGATCTTTTTAGACAATAAATCGAAAGAAAATTTAGCTTTGGTAAATAATCATCAATCAGAAAGCGAGAATTAAGCAATATGAGTGATGCCATGACCGAAATTTATCGAGGGACTTATTTCCAAGACCGCAGTAATTTAAAAAAACCATTCAACAAAAAGGAGACATCAAATGACCAAAAAAGCATTAATCAAAAAAATCGCTGTAGCCAATAAAACTACCATTAATGCTGCAGAATCATTTTACCACGCTTTCGAAGAAGTGTTAATCGCCGCGATTACCACCAATGCAGAAGTTGTTTTATCATCCCAAATTGGGAAATTTGTTTTAAAATCGAAAAAATCCTATTTCGGTAGAAATCCCAAAATAGGGAAAAAAATCAAAATCCCTGCCAGAACCGTGGTTACTTTTAAACTTTCTCAAACAATTAAAGAAAAAGTTAAACCCTTAATTTTAAAATAACCCCATTATTTTCCTTTAAAAAAAACAGAAAGGAGGTTAGCAATGTCATTAAACAAAAAAATTTATTTTAGTTTACTAGGATTATTGAGTTCAGGTTTGTTGTTGTTATTAATTTTCGGCATTACTCATACTCGCTTTTTCACTAAAAAGCCATCTTTAAAAAATCAAATTTCAATTGCTCAATCACCAGAAATTGATCATCAAATCCAATTAGAACAAGTTAAAATCCGAGAACTCCAACAACAAGACCACGCCTTAAAAAATCAAATTGCGTAACATATGCAAACTTTAACGGAAAATATTCACAAAATTAAAACGCTGCAAACTTAATTAACAACTCATCCTGAATTACCTGCCCACCTCAAAACTCCCAAAGAACAACAATTAACGGAATTAAAAAACCAACAACAAACCCAACAAACCTTCGTAAATAATTTAATCGCCCAACGAAAAGCGTTAAATCAAAATCAACAAGAAAAACAAGCAGAACTAGCCAAATTAGCCCAAGAAAAAGCCAAACTGCAAACTCAAGAAAACCTCCTCCAACAAATTGGACAATTAAACCAATCCCTGAACTATGTGGAAGCGAATCAAAAAAACCTGGAAACCTTAAAAACGCAAAAAGAATATCGCCACAATCAAACTGAATTAAAAAATTTAAACGCCTTTCGGCTTTTTTTAGAAGGCCAAAAGCTTTATTTTAAAAAACAAAAACAAGATTTAACTATCCGTTTAAATTGTTTAAAAGAAGATAAACCCCTTCCAAAACTCTCAAAGAAAGTTACTTTTAAAGATGTTTATGGGATGGAAAGTGAAAAAGAAGAACTTGAAGATTTATTAACTTATTTTCAAACCAACCAAACTTTAATTAACTTCGATAAAGTCCGTCCTAAAGGTTATTTATTTTATGGTCCCCCTGGCACAGGTAAAACCTTTTTAATCAAAGCCCTTTGTGGGGAAGCTGATGTTCACTTTATTAATTTAATTCCTGCGAAATTAGATCAAAAATACATTGGAGAAGGCAAGGAAGTTTTAGAAAAAATTTGGCAAGAAGCCGAAAATCATGATAAAACGATTATCTTTATTGATGAAATTGATGGGTTACCCAATCTCGAGGTGATCACAATACTTCTTCGGTGAGTGCTAATATTGTCAATACGCTTTTAGATAAATTAGATGGTTTTAACCGTTCTGATAAAAAAATTGTTTTAATGGGGGCTACTAACAATCTTGCGAAAATTGACCCTGCTTTACGCAGTCGTTTTAGTAAAGAAATCTATATTGGGCATTTAAAAGATACCGAAATTGAAGGTTATCTTAAACATATTATTGTTCCTTATCAAATTAGTTATCATACTTTCTTAGCTTTAAGCGATATTGCCCAATTATGTCAAGGTAAAAACTTCTCCAATCGGGATTTAACGACGATCATTGAAGAAGCTTATAAAAAAACTGCTAAATGGCAACAACAAAATCCTCAAACCCACGAAGTGATGTTACCATCGGACCTCGAAGAAGTTTTAAATTTGAAATTAAAAATAAAACCCGATCATCAACAAGTAAAACAACGTCGAATGGCTTGTGAAAATCAATACGCCCAATGGCGTCAAAGGTTTAATCAATATTTAGCTAAACCCAAAGATGAAACTAAGATTAAATGTCGATATACCTTTGATGGCTTAAACGGAATTAATTATTACAATCTACGCTATTCTCAAATCTCCTCGGAGTTAGCTAATATTAATCAGCAATTAACTAAAATTCACCAAGAAAACCAAATCTCGCAATTAGAACAAGAATTAGTAACTTTAAAGCAAACGCCAGAAAAATATGAACAAACCATTAAAGATAAAAACCAAGAAATTATTGACCTTAAAAACAATCTTGGAACTCTGCAAACTCAAGCAGAAGCGTTAAGAAAAGAATTAAAGCTAGTTGAAAATCGGCGTGATACTTACCTTGAACCTTCTAATCTCGCTTGCTTGTTATATTAAAGACCGTTATCCTTTTTACCATTGGAATAAAATCAAGGACTAGGTTATAAAGAAACTCCCGTCAATAAATTTAAACTTTCTCATTTTGATACAGAAGATGATAGTTATTTATATATTTATATCGAAATCAAAAAACAATTCCATAAAGACGCAGACGGTAACTGTTTAATTTTGGAATATAATGGTCCTAAATATTTAATCGAAGAAGATAAAGACTATTATCTTGGTTATGCTTTTGTTGCTGACTCTAACTCCAAATTGACTAATTTCTATCTACATTTCAACCCTGTTCGTCAAACTTTATCCCTTTATCAAGATAAACATCATAATAATAAAGTAAAAGAAGCCGAATACCTTCCAAAAACTAATAATGACTGATAATTTCATAAAAAAATCTTATTTAACTCCCAGACCCTCTCTCGGGGTCTTTTTTATGTCTCAAATTAACTTTAAAGGAGAAACAATAATGAAATTAATTATTTTCGAAGGTTTAGATGGCAGCGGGAAAACTACCTTAATCCAAAAAATTAAAGAAAAACTCCAGGCTCAAAACCAAGAAGTAATGACCCTGCAAGGGTTAGGTAGTTCATCTATTGGACCAAAAATCCGTAAAATCTTTTTAACTCGAAAAAATTTAGCCAATCAAACCCGTTATTTATTAAGTTTCGCCAACATGATGCAAACCCAAGAAGAAATTCTTATACCTTTGTTAAAAACAAACACAATTATTTTAATCGACCGTTGGTTGGGTTCTAATTTTGCCTACCGTGTTTATCCATATCCAAATAACACCAATTATCAATTTTTTAATCTTTTAAGTAAATGTTTCATCCAACCCGCCATGACTATCTATTTAAAAACAACTCCTGAAATCGGATTACACCGTAAACAAAACCAACCTCACCACCAAATCGACGTTATTGAATCTAGTCCCATTGTATATTTCCAAAAAGTAGCCCAAGGTTATGAGGAATTTTTTAAACGAAACAACCTCGGCCTCAAATTAATGTTAAACACAACTGATTTCACTAACATCAAACCCCAACAAAAGCATATTATTAAAAAAATCGGAGCAATAATCAATGGCTATCATCATTAAGAAAAAATGTCAAAATGGCAATTTATATATCTATTATAATAACGGCAAAATTAAAACGATTAAAACCAATGGAACCGTTACTTGGAAAACCAAAAAAATTAATTTTAAAACTACCAAAAGACTCTGATGAAAGAGTCTTTTTTTTATGGAGAAAGGAAAATAATAATGAAATGAAGCGCTTAACTAATTTAGCTTTGGACCAGATTAAGGTTTTTAATCACCAATCTTTATGCGTTGCCATCACCCAACGCATCATCAATCCTGCCTTATTTCACTTCCCCTTTCATGAATATATGATTCGCCATCATCATTTATTAGAACAATATTTAATTAATCACCAATACAACCCCCAAAGTCAAAAAGTAATTCGCGGTAAAATCAATGAATATCTTATTTTATTTTATTGGCAAAATCAAAGGATTATGCCTTTATATCCTCAAGCTTATTTATTCTTTATCCCTGATATTAAATTTGATTTAGTGTTATTTACCAAAACCAAACGGATTATGGCTTTTAATTTTAAAACTTGTTTACGCGACCGTTATAAACAAGCGGTCATCGAAGGCCAACAATTAAAAAAATTAGATAGTCGGTTTCGTTTTTATTTATTAACCAATGATGGGTTAGAAACAGCCAGACTAAACCAGAAAATAACCCAAGGTAAAGTCTCAGGAATTGATGCCGTGATTAATTGTTTTTCTCCCCAAGCCGATGTTTTTATCAAGAACCTTTTAACCGAACAATTTACTGTTTTTACGAATATTAATTTAATTAAAAAATAAAAAAGGAAATAAAAAACCATGAAAGAACCCGTTTTTCCCTTAACTAACGAACAACAAGCCTTAGCCCAAATGGTGGAATACATTATTCAAAAACAATGGGAACGCTTAAAAATTTATACCGAAATAGTTGATGGCCAATGGTTAAAAGAACCGCACCATCAAAAGATTTTTAACGCTTTAAAGTATTTGTATGGTGAGAAACAAGTAACCACAGTGGAACAAAGGTTAATTGATAAAGATGATTTAATCGCTGAATTATTGGGTTATTTACAAACCCATTTCCCCCAAGATAACTTTAATCCTACCACCTTAGCGTTTTTAAATCAGGAAGTTCAAGAGTTGGATAATTTACATTTTCTGGATAATTTAAAACATACTTATACCCAAGAAAAATTATTTCAACAATTAATGAAAATGATCCGTCCTACTTTTGAAAATCAGGATCCTTATTATAAACATTTATATTACCAAGAAATCTTTATTAAATTAAGAAATTTTATCACTTTAATGCCGAACGCTTCCGATCAGACCTTTTTTAGTTTAAAACAAATGATTTCTGGGCATCCTGAATTTTTAGCAACTGATGATGCTGCTAAACAAAAAATCCAAGCCGAATATTATCGGTTATCTGCTACTTTTAAAGGCCTGAACCAAGCCACGCAAGGATTTAAAAAAGGCCAAATAATTACGATTGGAGGCTATACAGGCTTAGGTAAAACTACTTTGGTTTACAATCTCTTATTGGATTTAGCTCAAACGAAATATCGTGAAACCCACCATTATCCTTATATGGTGGTTTTTTCTTGGGAAATGACTCCTGAGGAAAACTTAACGCGCTTATTAGCACGCCAAACGCAACTTCCCTTAAAGTTGATTTTAGCTAAAGATTTTTTAGCTACTGATGTTACTCCCCCACTTTATCAAGCCCAGATGAAAACCGCTCGCGCTTTTTTTTAACCAACTTAATTTAGCCTTTAGTTATTATCCCAGCAAAAATATTAATTATATTGTCGATTTACTTTATCGCCTCCATTTAGAACAAAAAGTGGAAATGGTAGTGATTGACCATCTTCAAATTACTAAATCGACTAATCATTTTGATAATGACCGTTTAGCGATTGACGAAATTATGACGAAACTGAAAGCAATCGCTATTGAATTAAAAATTGTCATTATCATTTTATCGCAATTTTCGCGAGACACTTACAGCAATTATTCAGGAAAATCCCCCGAAATAACTGCTTTAAAAGGTTCAGTCGGCATCGAAACCAACTCGGATATCGTTTTAATGATGGCGGAATTTCACCCCCAACTTCCGAAAGATAAAACTAAATCATTAATGCTTTATAATTCCACTTGCCAACAATTATATTCCCAGTCGCAAGATGCCGAAACCCAAAAGATTATTGAGCTAAATATCAAAAAAAATCGCAGTGGTTCAAAAAAAACTTTAGTTTATCATTTTGAAATGGCAACCCAAACCTTTCAAGAAATCGGTTACGTTTTATTTGAACCCAACGAAACTCGTTAAGGAGGAAAAGGCATGGCTGATCAAACCCAAATACAATATATCAAAACCTATTTTCCGATGCTGGTTTTATTAAAAAAATTAAAAATTCTCCCAGTCAATTTTAACCGTAAGTATCGTTTCCCTTGTCCCATCCATCAAGGTCATAATCCCACTTGTTGCCATATTAACGAAAACAACCACCTTCATTGTTGGAAATGTGGTAAAGATTATGATATTATTGATGTTTATATGGCGATCCGTGGTCTTAAAAACTTCTCGGTTGCCTTAAAAAGAATTTATCATTTTATACAGACTAAAGAATTTAAAAACTTAATTCATCAGGAACAAACGATCATGACCACCACTTCTAATTCTTTTTTCCGTCCTATCAGATCAGAAAATCTCATCACCCCCTGGACGAACAAGAAATTAATCTTAAAAAGAAAAAATTATTAAAAACCATTCCTCCTTTATTTAACCAAATTCGGGATTATTATCATTATTTATTAATCAACAATAATAACGACGGATTAGCATATTTAACTCACAAAAGAAAACTCACTTTAGCCACTATTAAAGAATTTAACCTTGGTTATGCTCATCCTACCGCTAAACCTCTCTCTTTTCGGTTGGTAAATTACGCTAAAAAGAAAAACTTTGATATTAATAAATTAGTTGAATACGGGTTTTTAAAAGAAAAAATGAATCAAGAAGGAAAAAAATATTATCACGATACCTTCCATGGTTCCATCATTATCCCCATTGAAAATGGCTATGGTAAAACTTTTCATTTTTATCAAAACCATTTTCGTCCTGTTGCTTACTTTCAACCTAAATATCAAGCTTTACCCAATTTTTCCCAAACGCCGACCTTTCATTTCAGTTATCGTTTTTTTGAAGCCTTACCTTACATCAAACAAACTCAAAACCTTATTATTCATGAAGGTTTTTTTGATGTCATCAGTTGTTGGCAACACGGGATTAAAAACGTGGTGGGGTTAATTTGCGTCGCTCAACTACTATCCCAAGCTCAAATCGCCATTCTGAAAAAGGAACAAATTAAAGTCATTATTGCTTTAGACAATGATGAAACAGGATGTAAACGGAGTGAAGTTTTAGGAGCTAAACTGCAAGCACACCAAATCCCCTATGAAATCCGCAGGATTTTACCACCATACTCAGATACCTGCAAAGATGCCGATGATTTATTACGGCAATACGGAAAAGCAGTTTATCAAAAATGCTTTTTAGATCCTTATAAAGAGGCGAAAAAGAATAATATCGCTGATTTAGCAATCCGTTATTTTGGTAAAGATAAAGTAGAAGTAATTAATTAATTTCAAAAAGGAGAAATAAAAAATGAATCATAATTCAGAAATTAGAATTTGAGGTTGGATTAACAAACCCCATAATCCTACTGATTTAGCCCAAATAAAACACTTTTTACAAGTTTTAAAAGCAGAAATAATTAATTTAACTATTGTCGTGCATTCTAAAAAGAGGAATACTTATCAAGAAGCGAATTACCGTCCCCAAAACCAAACACTTTTTGTCGATCCGCACATTTTAGCCGAAATTAAAGCATATAAAATCACCTTAATTGAGGAACATTTTTCTACTAGCAATTAAACCATTACTTACGGATTTAACCCCTCTAAAAATTAAAAATAACTCTCTTAAAAACCACTATCTGCTATTTCAAATTAATTATCAAAATGAAACTAAAAATCGGATTAAAGAATTAATAGGAAAAATGGCTGTTCATAATTTAAAAACTTTACAATTATATCCTCTAGATCCGAACAAGCGAGATAAATATAATAACCCTATAAACACTAACTATAAGAAAAGTTTAAATATTATTTATTATCAGCAAGAAGATTTAAAATTTATCAAATGTTTTTTGACTAAAGCGAAACAAGGCTATCGGGTGAAAAAGTTACATCCTAAATATAAATATATTCCTAAACAACAACAATGACACTTTATGACACTTCACTGACACTTTTATGACACTTCACTGACACTTTTATGACACTTCACTGACACTTTTATGACAATTTCTCTTTTCCAAAACTTAGATCAACATTAACTTATTGAAAGAGGGATATTTGATATATTATATCGATAATGATAATGATATTCGATATTTGATATTATCGAGATATCATTTTTACCATTATTAATTATCCGATATAAAAAAAATAATTTGGTTTAAATAACAGTGATTTAAAATTTATTTTATTTTTTAAATAAATAGCCTAACCAAGGTTAGTTTATATATATCAAAAATATACCAAAACGTCTAAAGACGCTATTTAATAATTGTTAATTGTTAAAAAAGTATACAAAAACAAAAATAAAGCGATAAACATAATACAATAATACAAAATAAACAAAAGAGAAATTGTATTTCTGTTTTTAATAATATCTTTTATTTTACCAATAAATTTTATTATTAATTTAATAATATCTTTTATTTTGCCAATAAACTTTATTATTAATTCAATAATTCTGAGACTTAAAAATATTATAGATAAAATAATTAAAGCTAATATTAATATCGAAAAAAAATAACAAACATGAACTATAACATCGATATTATCCATTATAAAATTTCTCCTTTTTTATAAAATTTGTAGCATCAATAATGATCAGGATTTTTTTATCATATGTTAATAAAATAAAAAAAGCAATTTTTAATTTGACCCTGATTAAGTTATCTGATTATTTGATTGATAATTTTGGAAATAATGAAGAGGACTTTGATAGTTAAGTTTTTTTATAGGCCATTGATGATTATAAAAATGTTTAAAAGTTTGAATTTTTTGAATTATTTCCCTAAAAGAATAGTTATACCAATCGCCATAACGACTTTTAAACCACCCTTTTAAATTACTAAACCAAGCTTCTATTGGAGCATTATCATTAGGACAACTCGGACGGGACATACTGATTAAAAAACCTTTTTGTTGTAAGTGATGTTGCCACCAGCGACTATTATAACCTCCACCCCGATCGGAATGAATAATACAAGGTTTAGTTAATTTCGGAAGCGCTTGAAAAGTCGTTTTAATTAATTTTAAATTAGGTTTTAAACTGGTTTTTAAACTCCAAATTTGGTGATGATAACCATCTAGAATTACCGAAACCCATAGTAAACCTTGTTTGGTAGCAAAACAAGTTAAATCGGTATAAAGTTTGGTTAATGGTTGATCGGTTTGAAACTGTTGCTTAATTAAATTAGGTTTGAATTCAACATATTTAGCAAAGTTTTTATTTTTAGTATGTGGACGCCGCCATTTCATTAACCAATGGTTCGTTTTCATCATTTTTAAAATTATTTTATGATTAACACTTTGACCGAAGGTAGTTCGATATAAAAAAGTGATTTTCCGATAACCACAAGCATAATGATATTTTTTACATAATAACCCCACTCTTTTAGTAATTAATTGGTAATGATGTTGACGTTTGGTTTGAGCTTTTTGAGTTTTTCGCCAATAATAATAAAGATGCCTTTTAATTTTTAAAAGGTTTAAAATTTTGGTAATCGTTAAAGTTTTTCGATACACTTTGACTAAAGGTAACATTATTTTTGATAAATCGGGGCGTTGATAAAGAATTACTGTTTACTAACATACTTGATTTTACCTTTCTGAATATAGAATTATTCTAGCAGTTAATTCGATAAGTAATTAAATAAGATTAACTTTTTTTCATTTTGTTAACAGGTTTTTCACTTTTTTTGGTTAACTAATAAGTGAAGAGGTAAATTATTTGGGTTTTTGTCTTGAGTAAAACTTTTATTGAAATTTAACTTTCAACAAATGACGCAGTCCAAAAAAAAGTTTTGTTCACGAGAAAAGCTGAGATATTTCCGAACTAAATAGCGATCGAGATGATCATTAATATTATTAAAAATTGTAACAAAATAAGGGTTCAGTGCGAAGTTTTTATTTAATTTATCTAAATTTTCGAACATATTAGTAAATCGATTATTGAATTGTTTTCTACCTTTATCTAATTTTTTTCTAATCTATCAAAATTTTCATCTAATTCCTTAAAACTTTGGTGTTAATTCTTCATTTTGATATTTTTTTAAAAAATAAGCAGGAATCAAAATGATTATGACTCAAAGAATTAGACAAATAATTTCTTTTATTAATTTTTTGAAATTGTTCATATTATGAAAACTCCTTTGTTTTTTAGTTAATAAAATATTCATTTTTTTATTAATAGAAATAAAAAACTCTTGCTTAAAAGAGTCTGGTTATTATTTATAAGTATGGTTAAATAAAAAAAGACCTTTGAAAAGGTCTTAAACAAAAAATAATAAGTTTAATTTTTATTTTTTAGAATTTATATCAGGCTTTTTAGAAGAAGAACATGTTTTTTTAGACTTAAGCGCTTCTTCTTGTAAAATTTTTAATGTTTGTGAATCTGATAACATTTGAATAATTTTATTTCGATCTTTTTCAGAATAATTTTCAAGAGTATTATATAATTCATAATATTGCGATATATCTTTTTTGGTTGTTTTTTCTTGTTTTTCAGAGGAAGAAATTTCTTTACCTTTATCATTTTTTTTAGGAATTGCCGTAACTTGATTAGTATTTATCATTAAAAATATCCCTAAAAAACTAACTAAAAATAATGGTAAAAAATATAATTTATTTTTTAATAACATAATAATATTATATATTATTACTCCTTTTAATGTTTATTTATCTTACAGATAATTTCATAAAAAACCTTTAATTTATAACATCTAAAAAATATAATTTTATTTTCGCTTCATTTCTAAGCTCATTTTTGTTTTTAATATAATTTTATTTTTTTAGAATTTGATGATGAGCTTTCTGTTGGATTATTTTTTTGTCTTGTTGACAATAATTTAGCAATTTTATCTAAATTAATTTGAATTCCTTTTTTGTTAAAATATTTAATACCTTCGTTTAAATTATCAATTTCTTTATCTAATAACTCATAATCTTCTTTTTGTTGATTTTTATTATTATTTTCCATTGCCATAACTGAATTAATATTAATTAAAAGGAATAATCCTAAATAAATCATTAAAAAGAATGGTAAAAATAATTTATTTTTTACTTGCATCATTTTAACTTATAACTCCTTTGATTTTATTTATCCCTCAGCTGAGGAAATAGTATAAAAGGAGTTGAGTCGAGAAGAAAGAAATAAATTTTTATATTCTTTTGCAGTTCTTTCATATCTTGTTTCTAATTCTTTTTTGTGATTGTCAGCATCAGATAAAATTTCTTGGTAGCGCTCTTGTTCATTCTCTAATTTACCGATTTGAATTGGGATTTTACTTATTTCACCAACTATTTTGCTTCTTTCTTTTTGGATTTTTTCAATTTCTTCTTGTTTTGGTTTAAGTTCTTTTTTTTTAGTTTCTTCATCTTTTTCTAATAGTATTTTTTGTTGTTTTACAGATGCTATTTGAAAAGGAAGCAGAGCATTTAATTGCGATTGGTGTTCATCATATTGATGTTGGTATTCATTAATTGGATTTTTGCTATCTTTTAATAAATCTAATGATGATGGCCGACTTTTTTTTAATTCAACGATTTCTTCTTTTTCTCGCTCTAATACATCAACAGGTTCTGTGAAAAAATAAGTTTTAATTTTTGGCGAAATAGTTGTCTTAGGAGATTTAATTGCGGAAGGAGATAGTAATTTTTCAGACTTTAACGTTTCTTCTTCGGATTTCGAAGCAGATAAAGGTGTTGGGATTTGGTTAGTAATCTTATTCATAAATTTCGTAACCTTTCTGATAATAATAAGATTTTATTATTATCAAATTTAGAAATTTGAATATATATACCCTTATTATATAACTTTAAGAAAGAAATGATGAAAAAAAATAATGATGAAATAAATTTTCATCATTATTTATTGATAATCGGTTAATAGAATTGAACATATTTTCTATGAAATGTTGTCGAACACGAGCGTAACTGGAATTTTTTTTTGTTTTAATGGTTCATCCTGATTTTTTTACGAAAGAAGTAGTAGTAAAATTATCATTACCTCGAGGATTAAAAAATAGTTATAATAAAAATAGCAATAATTTCTTTAATTAATTGTTTTAAATTGTTCATGTTATTCGAACTCTTTTGTTTTTTTTAGTTAACAAAAATATTCATTTCTTATTAATGAAAATAAAAAAACTTTGTTTAAATAGTCTTTAGTTATAAATTAAAAAATTGAATTAATTTAACTTCGGCGTGAATTATTCAAACGATTTAAACAATTTGAAGGTTGTAGCGTAGTATTATTTAAAATTCTTTGCTGAGCAGCAATCCTTTGACTTAATTGTATATTTTGTGCCATTAAATTATTAATAAATTCTTCAGAATCATTATTCGCTCTAGCATGAAAAATTTGTCGTACCAATTGAGCTTGTTGTAAATTCAAATTTAGTAAGATATTTGCTTGTATTTCGGAACCTGACTGATTATTATTTATAGCATGACCATTACTCGCTGCCATAACTGAATTAATATTGATTAAAAGAAATAATCCTAAATAAATCATTAAAAAGAATGGTAAAAATAATTTATTTTTTACTTTCATCATTTTAACTTATAACTCCTTTGATTTTATTTATCCCTCGGCTGAGGTAATGTTATAAAGGGGGTTTAGTTGAGAAAAAATTAAATTTTTATATTCTTTTTTCATTCTTTCATATCTTTCTTCTAAATTTTTTTATAATTTTCAGCATCAGATAACATTCCTTGATAATATTTTTGTTTTAATTCTAATTTACCAATTTGAAATTTTATATCTGATATTTGTCAACTTTTTTCTTCTAATTTATCTTGGAGTGCGTTAATTTTATCGTCGTTACCTTTTCTAGCAATTTTTAATCTATTAATTTATGCTTGATTGATTTCTAGTTGTTTTTCTAATAGTATTTTTTTCATTTTACAAATGCTATTTGAAAAGGAAGCAGAGCATTTAATTGCGATTGGTGTTCATCATATTGATGTTGGTATTCATTAATTGGATTTTTGCTATCTTTTAATAAATCTAATGATGATGGCCGACTTTTTTTTAATTCAACGATTTCTTCTTTTTCTCGCTCTAATAAATCAACAGGTTCTGTGAAAAAATAAGTTTTAATTTTTGGCGAAATAGTTGTCTTAGGAGATTTAATTGCGGAAGGAGATAGTAATTTTTCAGACTTTAACGTTTCTTCTTCGGATTTCGAAGCAGATAAAGGTGTTGGGATTTGGTTAGTAATATAATAATTCTGATTCATCAGAATCATCATTGCTATTCCTAACAATAAAATAATCCTGATGGTAACAAAATATTTTGACCAAAAGTTTTGCTTATTCATAAATTTCGTAACCTTTCTGATAATAATAAGATTTTATTATTATCAAATTTAGAAATTTGAATATATATACCCTTATTATATAACTTTAAGAAAGAAATGATGAAAAAAAATAATGATGAAATAAATTTTCATCATTATTTATTGATAATCGGTTAATAGAATTGAACATATTTTCTATGAAATGTTGTCGAACACGAGCGTAACTGGAATTTTTTTTGTTTTAATGGTTCTTTTAAAAAAATTATTTCTTCATTTTTATTTTCTAATTTTTTTGTTCTAAAGTATATTGTTTGTTTCGTAAATCTTTCAAAGATTGGAAACTTCTTTTTGTTTATGAATTAATTCATCGATGATGGTTAGATATTCAATGATGATTGATCGTTCATCTCTTTTTATTTCGCTAACTAATAATTTAGATTTTCGAAATTCTTTTGTTCAATTGATCATCTTTTTGACGGATTTTATAATCAGTTATTTTCTGTTGATAATATAATATATCGATAACTATCAACTTTTAGATTTTAAGAGATCGTTTGATGAAGAATTATTCTCGACTAACCAACTTTTTCATAACTTGTCTTTTAAGAATTTATTATTTCCTTTAATAAAAAAACGATTTATATCATTTTTAATGTTGATTAGCGCTCGTGATTGGTAAAATTACATTTTATTTAAACCTATTGAATGTTTTTCGATAGCAAGAGTTATAATTTTACCCTCTCCCAAAGTTTCATTATGATATAAACAAGGAATCCAAATAATTTTTTGTGTTTGATCTACTATTAATAATAATTTATTTCTTTGTGTAATAGGAATTTTACAATTAATTAAAAATTTTTTTAATTTTTGCTTTCCAAATTTAAATTCCAATATATCTCCTGATAACCTTGTTCTTATAATTAAAGGAAATATTATTTGTCCGTCACTATAAAAAATCTCTTTTTGTGTCATATATTTGGGATATGTTTTGTGATCATGATGTAAATATAAAATAGGCTTTAGTGTATTAATATTATTTTCTATTCTAGATAAAGGAGATAATTGCCATTTATAATATTTTTTAGATATTTGCCATTGGTCGTTTAATTTAACTTGACAATAAGGTTTATTATTATTATTTAATAATTTAATAATATTATTAATTAAAACAAAATTTTTACTTATTTTTTTATCATCTAATAAAGATAAAATAATATTTTTTTGGATAACTATATTCAATTTACAAAATACCTCTAAACAATAATATTGTTTATTAAAATGATATTTTAAAAATAAATTTGTTTGTTCTTTTACTAATTGATAAATTTCTGTTATTTGAATATGAAATTTATAAATATTTTTTAAAAAATTATGTTCTTTTTGTAAATAAGGGATTACAAATTTACGAATTCTATTTCTAGCATAATAATCGTTTTGGTTAGTTTCATCTTCTAAAAAAGAAATTTTTTTTTGGTTAGCATAATTAATAATTTTGTCTTTAGAAAGATATAAAAATGGTTTTAAAAACACAAATTTTTCAATCAAATAAATAGGTTGCATACCGCTATATCCTAATAAATATGGATAGAATATTTGCGTTTCAATAATCAAATTTATATTTCAATTATCTATTACAAACAGCCCCCATCTAAACCGGACGAGCTAGTTTCCAAGCATCCGGCTTGCCATAATTTATCCTTTTTATCGGACTAACTTTGTGTCGCCACTGATTAGTTGTTTATTCTTTTCATTCTTTTTAGAAAATACTAATATTGGTCCTATGACCTTTGGAATTAATCGGATCTTAATAACAAAATAAATTTCGAAATTTAAGGTTTTATCTTGTCTTTTTTGGGACAAGAACTTGTCTAACCGATCATAATTAAGATAATAACCTTTAACGAACTCAGCGGTATTACTTAATTTTTTTAAGTTTGATACCATTAATAGATATCTATCTGTTGTTCTACTGCACTTGTGGAACAGAATTTAATTTCATGTTTAATAAATATTTCTCCATGTTATTAATCCCATATTTAAACATTTTAATACCTTATTAGTTATTTAAAGAACGATTTTGAATAATATTTAATGTTTGCCAAAATTTAGTTTTTGTTCCGACACAGTTATTTGTGTATCCGCCAACTCTTGGCTTTATACCACTGAATAAACAATAAATTACTGACTTCTTTCGCCCTATCAAGGTCGTTAACCTTGTTCCAAGGAGGGCGATTAACTTAATTATTCCAAATTAAGTTTTACTCCTCCGACTACTAAAAAGTCGCTTTATCCTTAAGCATAATGAATTTGATTTCATTATTAATTAATTTTTAATAATTAGCCTTTAGGATTCTCCCAGTTACTCTAAATATCGACCTTGATTCCTTAGGTGAAGTAACCGTTATAAAAACGGTGAGATTCCAGGTTTTTAATTGATAAACTATTCAATACAGTTCTTTAATATTGATAGGATCTGGACTGTTCGATTTAAGTAGTTTACAGAACAGGTTCGAGTATTACATCTTCTTATCCTTCTTAGGTCCTTTCAGGCTTATCCTTAGAATCATTAGGTGGCGGAGTCATATTGATATTAACTACTTCTTCGCAACCCGCTTTTAAGAACTGCTATAATTCCTTATTGTTTCCTTTAAGAAACCGTTCTTATCCTGTCAGCGTTTATCAACAACTGGTTATTGGTTAGATAACGCGATATTTAGGCCTCTTGGGCGCCCAGAACTTCCTCGTGATAATTTTAATAAAATAGTTTCTGCTAAAATCGAGATAGAATAGTTGAGTTTAATAATGAATTTATTTCATTTTATATTCCAAACTAGCCCCCCACAGAACCGGACAAGCAAGTTTCCAAGCATCCGGCGCCTAATATCTGATATCAGATATTGAAACTCTTTCGCCATGTAAAGGTTATTACCCTTCGCCATGGTCAGGTTTTTCTAAAATATTCCAATTCCAGAATTAAACTGACGACTACTCTAAGTTTCGCTTTTCCCTTGGGTCAGCTACTAGCTGTTTTAAGATTTGTTTTAACAATCTACCTTTAGGGAGATCGAAGTTACGCTATAATTCTACATGAAGTTTTAGGTGCGGTTTACAGTTACTTTAAAACTGAAGCTATTATTTAAACTTATATTAAATAATAAGAGTCCTTTAATTTGCCAATCTAATGACTGCTCGGGATGATACAAAATTAAAAATGATTAATAATTTTGTTCCATTAAAGCTTTTCTCGGATTAAATAACAACTTACCGAGTATAGGTTTATTACTACGACGCTTTTTAACCGCTTAGGGATTCGCACCTTCTCCTTGACTTCTGGTCTGGCAATAACTTTTTGGTTAGTTGTTTCGCCTCATCTTGCTTTCGTGCTTTTGCTGTTATTAATTACTCTTTCGAGATAATTAATCAAGCCCACTTTTCAGTGTTTACGTGACCTTTAGGAATCATCCGTTCCCAAATAATTTGTTAAATTACAGAATTATATGTTTCTTTCGCGCCCTCATTTAAATGATGAGCTGTAACAATATAACGAGTTTGATATTGAACAGCTATTTTTTTCAAATATAATTTTCGAGTTAAACTAGCTTGATTTTGAAAATTTTTATTTTCCAAACTTAATTCAAAATAATAAAAAGGTATTTTACGTAATTGGCAATATTCATTTAATAAAAGTTTATCCTGATAAGATCGTTCTCGCTTTAAATGATTAAAATGAACTACAATTACTTGAAACTTTTTAGAATATAAATAATCTAATAAGGCCATAGAATCCACGCCGCCACTAACCGAAATAATATATTTATATTTTCTTTTTAATGTAATAGCTAATGGTAATACAAACATAAATTTCAATTTTCTTCCTTAGATAAAAATGATAAACTTAAAATATTTAATTGTTTTTGAGTTACAGCAGCAGGAGTCTGTAACATCAAATCTTGCGCTGTTTGAGTTTTAGGAAAAGCAATAACATCTTTAATATTATCTGTATCAGTCAATAACATAACAATTCGATCTAAACCTAAAGCAACACCGCCATGAGGAGGCGTACCATATCGCAAAGCTTCTAAAAAAAAACCAAATTGTTTATGCATTTCTACTTCAGAAAAACCTAATTTATGAAATATTTTTTTTTGGCAATCATATTGATAATTTCTTAAAGAACCGCCACCAATCTCATAACCATTCCAAACTAAATCATATGCACATGCTTTTGCCTCATGAAGATTTTGGTCCAAAGTTCGATAATCTTCTGGTTTAGTAAAAGGATGGTGCATAGCTTTATATTTATTTTCTATATTATCGAAAATTAGTAAAGGAAAATCTATGATCCACAATAAAGATAATTTTTTAGGATCAATCAAATGTAAATCTTTCGCTAATTTATTTCTTAAAAAACCTAAAGATTCATAAGCGTTATAAGATTTTCCCATAGATAAATCAAATACAAAAAAACAATATTCATTATTTTTTAAAAAATTTAATTCTTTATTTAAAGCCTTAACAAAATTACCTTTAATTTTATCATTAATTTTAATCAAATAATACAAATCTAATTGATATTGATTTTTAATCCAACTACAATATTGTAAAATTGTGTTTTTATTTAATACTGATTTTTCCGATAACATAAATCTAATACCTAAAATATTAAATTTATTAATAATTTCTGATGATATTGATGATAAATTAAAAAAATTCGTCAAATTTTCTATACATAAATCAAATCTTAAATCAGGTTTATCAGAACCATATTTTTTCATAGCTTGATCATAAGTTAATTTTAAAAAAGGCTTCTCTATTTCATAATTTTTAAAATTTTTAACCAAAGAAATCATAATCTTTTCTACTAAATTCATAATTTCTTCTTGAGACCAAAATGAAATTTCTATATCAACTTGAGTAAATTCCGGCTGACGATCTGATCGCAAATCTTCATCACGAAAACAACGCGCTATTTGAAAGTATTTTTCAAATCCAGCAATCATATATAATTGTTTAAATAATTGTGGAGATTGAGGTAAAGCGTAAAAAGATTTAGGATACAAACGCGAAGGAACTAAATAATCCAAAGCTCCTTCAGGTGTAGATTTCGCTAATATAGGAGTTTCTAACTCAAAAAACCCCCTAGAAATTAGAGTTTGACGTATATTTTGAGTAATATAATGTCTTTGTAATAAATATTTTTTTTGTTTTTCTTTTCTTAAATCCAAATAACGATATTTTAATCTGTGACTTTCATTACTAGTATTTTTATCTTCCACTAATAAAGGCAAAGATTGCGCTTCTGATAAAATATACAATCGGTTTATAATGATTTCGACATTACCAGTTTTTAAATTAGGATTTTTATTAATCCTTTCGGCTACTAAACCTTTAACTTCGACAACAGTTTCTATTGATATTTTAGAGATTTCAGAATATTGTTGATGGTTTTGTTCTACAACTAATTGTATTAATCCTGAAAAATCTCTCAACATTAAAAACATTTTATTTTTTAAATTGCGTTTACGAGCAATCCAACCTTTTAAAAATACTTGTTCACCTTGATTTTTTAAATTAATTTCATTATTATTATAACTATATTTGCTCATTATGATTATAAAGTTAACTCCTTTTTAAAAAAAGCAATAATATTATTTAAATTAACATTATAAATTATTTTTGTAGTAGTATTTTTAACTGTTAAAAAATTATCTTTCAATTCTTTAGCGCCTATAAAAATAAGATAATTAGGTTTTAATTTTAAAGCTTTTTTAATACATTTAGTTAAATTAATTCTATCGTTAGTATTATAAATAATTTCAGCATTAATATTATTTTGACGTAATTTTTGAATTAATCTAAAAGCTTCGTAATTCACTGAATAATCCACCGACAAAGCACATACATCTAATAGTTTGAAATTAATATTTTTCCAAAAATTATTATACTGCAAAGCCAGCATTAATCGTTCTATGCCGAAAGCAAACCCTATAGCTTTAATCATTTGTTTGTTTCCGAAATGATAAATTAAATCATTATAATTACCACCACCACCTAAAATTAATTCAAAAGGTTCTTTATTAGGAATCGGCAGTACAATTTCAAAAACTATATCCGTATAATAATCTAAACCTCTAACTAAAGTAGGATCCACAGAAAAATTAATATCTTCTTTTTTTAATAATGATAAAAATATTTCAAATTGATGTTTAAGAGATGAATCTAAAAAATTTAAAATTAATGGAGCTTGTTTTAAAAAGATTTTGTTTTGACAAATTTTACAATCAAAAATCCTTAAAATATTAAATTGCTTACGTTTTAAACATAAAGAACATAAATCTGATGAAAAATTTTGTAAATAATCAGAAAAACTTTTAATAAATTTTTTACGTGTTTGTGTATTACCCAAATGATTAATTTTAATTTGTGCTTGAGATAAATTAAAAAAATCTAAAATTTCCTTAACTAAACACAAAATTTCTAATTCTGAAAAATCATGATAATAACCTAACATTTCAATACCTATTTGATGAAATTGACGATATCGACCATATTGAGGTCTTTCATATCTAAAAAAAGGACCACAATAATAAAATTTATAAATATTATCAAAATTATAAAGTTTATTTTCTAAATAACTGCGAACGATACCAGCTGTCCCTTCCGGCCTTAATACAATATGTCGGCCTTTTTTATCTAAAAATTGATAAGTTTCTTTTTTCACCATCTCAGATTGAGGTGTAGCATGATAAAAAATATCTCGATACTCTAAAATAGGGGTACGTATTTCTTGGAAATGATACTTCTCAATAATTTTTTTTAAATTTTTTTCTATAAATTGTAAATGTAACATTTCTTCTTGAAAAAAATCTTTAGTACCTTTAATTTTCTTAATATTCATAACTAATTTTAATATTCCTTTGAAACCGTAATTATATACAAAAAAACTAAATCAAATTATTATAAGTTATTTTTTTTATATTTCGAACCATATAATAATGATTTTAATTATCAATTATTATTTACACGTATTGGCGTTTTTTATTTTTATAATAAACTTCTTTAATCATACCTGCACCTAAACAAATATCTTTATAATAAAAAGCACATACTTGGCCTGGAACTACTGATTTATTTTTTTTGAAAAAAATCCTTAATTTTTGATGATTAATCCAATAAACTTGTACTTTTTGTTCGGGTTGTCGATAACGAAATTTTGATTTTAAAACCATAATATTCGGATATTTAAAATATTCATAATTTCTCCAAATAACATTAATAATTAATGCAGAATCACTATATAAATAGATACTTTCAGAATTTTGATCCACATAAAGAGTATTAGTAGATAAATCCTTGCCTACTACAAACCAAGGAGATGAATTATAAGATGTATTTCCTAAATTTAAACCTTTACGTTGGCCGATAGTATAATAATAAACTCCTAAATGTCTTTTAGATAAAATATTACCATTTATATCTTTAATTAAACCTTTATTAATTGGTAAATAATTTTGTAAAAAAGCTGAAAAATTTCTTTCTCCAATAAAACAAATCCCAGTCGAATCTTTTTTATGAGCTGTAACTAAATTTTCTTGATAAGCTATTTTTCTTACTTGTGTTTTAGTTAAGTCACCTATAGGGAATAAAATTTTAGTTAATTGATGTTGTTTTAATTGAGATAAAAAATAACTTTGATCTTTATTTTGATCTTTAGCTTTTTTTAAAATTTGAGTTTTATTAATGCATTGAAGACGCGCATAATGACCCATAGCAATAAAATCTGGTTTAAAATAACGATTTACATAATCGGAAAAAATAGCAAATTTAATATAATTATTACATAAAACATCAGGATTTGGAGTTAAATTTTGATTAAAAAGTTCTAAAACATAAGAAAAAACTTGATCCCAATATTCTTGAGAAAAATCAACAAAATGACACTTAATATTTAACTGTTCAGCGATTTTTTGAGCATCTTGAAAATCCTTTATTTGAGGACAAATAGATTTTTGAAGAAAAGGATTTCCTTTAATATCGTAATTTAAACCACTATCCCAGTTACGCATAAAAACACCTTCAACTTCGTATCCCTCTTTTTTTAAAAGAAAAGCAGATACACTGCTATCAACACCACCAGATAAACCAATAATAACTTTTTTCTTCATAATACTATTTTTTATTTTTATCGGACATTAAAGTTAAAAATTTGACATTAAATTTAGATATAAAACGGGGTTCTGCTCGTTCTAACAAACTATTTTCAAAAATTTTGGGACCCGAAGATATATAATAATTTCTTTTATTTTGACTTTGATAAAAACTTTTCAAAGTGTGATAAGTTAAATCTAAACTATCTTTTGTATTGATATCAAATGTTTTTTCAAATAAAAAAGCGATTTTTTCTAAAGTTAAACTATATTTTAAATAATAATATAAAATAAAATCTTTTTGGATAATATTATCATCATTAGATTTCAAAATAGCTTTTTTTTGATAAAAAGATTTTAAATCAGGAAATCTCGAAAATATTTCTTTATTTAAATGAAAAAAAACTAATTCTATTATTAAAGTATCTGATAATCCGATATTTAGATTAAAATTTACATCAAAATTATATAAACTTTTTGTAAATCTTCCTAAACTAATATCAGATAAATTATGAGTTTCTAAAAAAATATTAATCTCTTTATAATTAATAAAATTCCAATTATGATTAACTATATTAATATTTTTATTATCATCCAATAACTTATCATAATGCGGTAATAAAGATGAATATTTGCGGTAATTATTGATACCTATTTTTCTTAAAAAATCTTGTATCAAATCAAGAAAAAAAATATCTGAATCATCTATAAAAATATTTAAATCATTAAAGTTTTTATTATTTAATTTAAAACTTTGAATCACTACCAACAAATTTATTAAATCATTTAAATTAGGACTTATAGATAAAAAAATTTTGCTATTAGGATAAGAAGACAATTTATTGCACAAAAATAAACATTGCAAATGGTTAGATAAGGTTAAATGATCATTTAATTCAGATTCACTTATAAAAGGTTTAGTGCTCCATTTTTTTTCAAAAATAAAATCTTTATCTTCGTTTAAGTCAAAATAAGATTTTGCAATTATTATTTTTTTAGATTCTAATATTTGATCTGAATAAGTAGTATCTATTAAACGTTGATGTTTAATAAAATCTACACAAATATCTATAATTAAACTTGTTCCTGAATCAAAAATATCTTTTTCTCCTATTAAATTTCCTAAAATAGCAGCTATTTTATGGTTGGAAAAAACAACATCATTAGACATTTCGCTTTTCATACCATTACTAACGTAAAAATAACCTCCAATTTGTTTACGAGAATGATTAATAACTGCCATACGACGTAGTTGTGCTTTTCCCAAATGTTCTGTAGAAGCAGATAAATTAAAAATTAAATGCGCTCCTTTTTTAATTAATAAATCACTAGGTGAGTTAATAGTCCATAAATCTTGACAAATTTCTACTCCAAAACACACATTATATAATTCATTAACAAACAAGATACTACCGAAAGGAATTTTTTGATCTAAAAACATAATTTCGTGAGACTCAGGAATAACATTACCAGAAGTAAACCATCTTTTTTCACGAAATTCTTCATAATTCGGAATAGTATATTTAGGAACAATTCCTAAAATTTTTTTTTGTTGTATAACAATAGCTACGTTGAAAATCATCTCTTGCCAAACCAATGGCATTCCTAAAATATAAATACCTTTGAAAGAATTTTTTTTAATAATATAATTTAAAGATTTTACAATATTATTATTAAAATCATTTTCAAAAAAAAAATCACCAGCTGTATAACTACTTAAACATAATTCCGGGAAAACCACAAAACTAGCTTTACTTCTTGCTAAAACATTTAAAATAATATCATTATTTTCATAAAATTTTCCCAAATTTAAATCAGGGTTGGCTAATTCAATTTTTAAAAATCCATTCTTATACATTTCTTTATTTTAAGTAATCAACCTTTCTAATAAAAAAATTCATATTATTATTTATTTAATACTAATAATTTGAATTCTTATTATTTTCAACTAAATTAAATTTAACTTTTTTATCCATAATCCAACCCATAATATAAATAGATAATAACGATAATAAAATTCTTATTATAATTTCTGAAAACATATTAAAAAAATTTATTTGATCAAAACTTTCCAAAATAGATGATAAAAATATTAAAATACCATCAGTAATAAATAAAGAAATTTTAAAATTCATTCCATAACAATCTTTTAAAACTTGTTGAAAAACATCCATACCTCCCGTAGTAAATCCTAATTGTCTAATATTAGCTTGAGTAAAACCTACTAACAATCCACCTAATATAGATGCAACACATAATCTCCAATATTCATTATTCCATACTAACAAACGATTTAAAAAAACCGTCGAATCACCTAATATATAAGGCAAAAAAGACATTACTATCATTAGAATAATAGCTAAAATAGCGCTTTTTAATATAAATTTTTTACCAAATATTTTATATCCAATGATTATTGCTAAAATATTATAAAAAAACATAAAATAGATCATTATTTTATCTGAAACAAAATAAGGATTATTTGTGAATAAATTACATAAACGCGAACTTGTTAAAGCTAATCCATCAGTCCCACCTACATTCAATTTACTACCTAAAGTAAATACAAACATAGTTATTGCTAAAATAATATCGTTAAAAACAAGTATTAACCATTTATGAAGATTATTATGATAAAATTTTCGATCTCTCTTCATATGTTTTTTGGTATCCTTTTTGAACAAAACATTTTAAATTAAATTAAATTTATATTAATTATTACTCCTTAAAAAAGCGTTAATGAAATCATCTAACTCACCATCCATAATATCAATTATTTGAGAACTTTCATAATTAGTACGATGATCTTTAACTTTTTGATAAGGGTGAAAAATATAACTTCTGATTTGCGAACCCCAACCGATTTCTTTTTGATCTGATTTCAAATTATTTTCTTGTTCTTTTTGTTTTCGCAAAGCTAATTGAAACAATTTAGTTTTTAAAATTTGTAAAGCTTTTTCTTTATTACGAATTTGACTTCTTTCATTTTGACAATTCACTACAATACCACTAGGTAAATGTGTAATACGAACTGCTGAATCAGTAGTATTTACATGTTGACCTCCAGCTCCACTACTACGAAAAACATCTATTCTTAAATCTTGTTCTTGGAGATCAACAGTAATTTCTTCATTAATTTCTGGCAAAACTTCACAAGAAGCAAAAGATGTATGTCTTTTAAAATTAGTATCAAAAGGCGATTTACGAACTAAACGATGTATACCTCTTTCAGATTTAAAATATCCGTAAGCATAAATACCTTTAATTAAACAACTAACAGATTTAATTCCGGCTTCTTCGCCTGTTTGTAAATTTAAAATTTCTAATTGAAAATTTTTTTTTTGAGCATATTTTTTATACATCCTAAAAAGCATTTCACACCAATCTTGAGATTCTAAACCACCAGCACCAGAATGTAACATTAAAATAGCATTATTTTCGTCATAAGTTTTATTTAATAAAACTTCAATTTCTAAACTTTTAATATCTTGTTGTAATTTTTTTAATTCTAAAATTAACCAAGTTAAATTTTGTTGATTATCTATTTCCTCACTTGATGATAATAAAGTTAAAGCTTGATGTTGTTTTTGTAAATTAGTAAAATGATTAATTTTATTTTGTAATTGACTAAATTTTTGAGTAACACTAGCGGCTTCTTGAGGATTATCCCAAAAATTCGGTTTTTCCATTAATAATTTACAAGTTTTAACTTGTTCTAACAAATTCGGGACATCTATTTTATGTTTTAAATTAAATAAAACAGATTTTAAATTATTTAAAATTTGATGAAATTCATATTTTTCCATTATAAAAAGTTATCCCCTCTGGAAATTATATTTTTGTAATTAATCCCAAGGTTTTTTAATATATTTTTTCTTTTTCATTTTAGGTTGATCGTTTGATTGTGTTGGTTCTATAGAATTTAAATCATGAAAAAAATTTAAATCTTCAAAAAAATTTGATTTTAAAACAATTTTGGTAATATCTTGAGAAATATTTTCAATCATACGATTAAAAAATTTTTGACCTTCTTGTTGATAAACGATTAAAGTGTTTTGTTGCCCGTAACTTAAAAAATTAATACTTCTTCTTAATAAATCCATATCGTTCATATGACGTTGAAATTTGATATCAATATTTTTTAACATAATTAATCTAATAATATTGAAATACTGTTGTATATCATGTTTGACAAATCGTTGTTTTTGTAGTTCTAAAATATGACGAGCTTTATTTAAAATAATTGATTCTATTTTAGAATAAGATAAATTTGTTTGATTATGAACTGAAAAATCTAATTCTGTTAAAATGTTTTTAGAAAAAAAATTAATTTCAAAATATTTAATCAATTCTTCTATAATGCTTTTTCGATCTAATTTTTGATATTTTTCCTGTTGCATCGAATGAAAAAAAATTTTGATTTTATCTTTCAAAGTTTTATTTATGATATTACACAAAATATTTTCAATTTTATCAGAAGATAAAATTTCTTTACGTTGTTTGTAAATAATATCTCTTTGTAGTTGTAAAACAGAATCGAATTTTAAAACAAATTTACGATATTCAAAATTAGAAGATTCTATTTTTTTTTGTATGTTTGTAAATAAATTAGTTAAAAAACGAGAAGATACTGAATTATTTTGTTGTTGATTACTATATTGTAACAAATTAACTAATTTACTAATTTTATCAGAACCAAAACGTTGTATTAAATCATCCTCTGCGGAAACAAAAAATTTAGTATAACCAGGATCACCTTGTCTACCAGAACGGCCACGCAATTGATTATCAATTCTTCGCACTTCATGTCTTTCTGTTCCTAAAACAGCTAAACCACCTAATTCTGCGACACCCTCTGCTAAACGAATATCTGTTCCTCTTCCGGCCATATTGGTAGCTATAGTAACAGCTCCTTTTTGACCAGCTTTAGCTATAATTTCAGATTCTTTTAAATGATTTTTAGCATTTAAAATTTCATGAGATATTTTATTTTTTTTTAAATATTTGGAAATTTGTTCTGATACTTCGACACTTACAGTTCCTATTAAAATTGGTTGTTTTTTAGCATGTCTTATTTTAATTTCCTCTATTAAAGCTTTCCATTTTTCTTTTAAAGTTAAAAAAATTAAATCAGGAGCATCTTCGCGAATCATTTTTTTGTTAGTAGGTATTTGAATAACTTTCATATTATATATACTAATAAATTCTTTTTCTTCAGTTTTAGCTGTGCCAGTCATACCAGATATCGATTTATAATTACGAAATAAGTTTTGATATGTAATCATAGCAGATGTCTCGGTTTCTGCTTTAATAATGCAATTTTCTTTTGCCTCTAAAGCTTGATGCAAACCATCACTAAACTGTCGGCCTATTAAAGCACGACCTGTAAATTGATCAATAATCACAATTCGATGATTTTGTATCAAATAATCTTTATCTTTTTCCATAATAAAACGAGCTTTTAAAGCATTTTTTATAAAATGCAATAAAAAAGAATTTTGATTACTATATAAATTATTAATTTTAAAAAATAATTCTGCTTTACGAATTCCTTCTTCAGTTAATTCAATAGTTTTTGATTCTAAATCGATCAAATAATGTTCTGATTTTAAAGATTTAGCAAAACGATCAGCATCTCTATAAAATTGAAGACCGGATTGTGCATTATTAGAAATAATTAAAGGAGTTCTAGCTTCATCAATTAAAATAGAATCAACTTCATCAATAATTACATAGCCGTATTCGCGAGTCATTAAAACATTATTGATATCACTTTCCATATTATCTCTTAAATAATCGAATCCAATTTCGCTATTAGTAGAATATAAAATATCACAATCATAAGCTATTTTTTTTTCTTGAATAGATTTATTTTTAAGATTTAAACCTACACTTAAACCTAAAAAACGAAAAATATCTCCTATAATACCTTCTGCTTCACGACGTGCTAGATATTCATTAACAGTTACAATATGAACGCTATCACCCCCTAAAGCATTTAAATATGCCGGCATAACAGCTGTTAAAGTTTTACCTTCTCCAGTCTTCATTTCTGCAATATTCCCTTTATGTAAAACGATAGCTCCTAATAATTGAACATAATAAGGCGTTATTTTAGCTACTCTAGTAGAAGCTTCGCGCACTAAAGCAAAAGCTTCAACTAAAATATTATCTAAAGACATACCATTTTTTAATTTTTGTTTTAATTTAAGAGTTTCTTTAGGAAAATCTTCATCTTTTAATTGAGACATAATATTGCTTAATTGATCAATTTTATCAGCCACTTTTTTAATTTTATTTAAATATCTTTTGGAAGGATTACGAAATTGTTTAATAAAGCCTAATATTGTTTTTGCATATTTTAATATCATTAGATTACAATCCTTTTTTCGATTCCATAAATTTAATTTAATAAGTTTGTTAAAAAAATATTTAATTAAGAAACAAATTTTTTATAATAATTGTATTTTTATATGAATGCAAATTCCAAATTTATAATTTTAACTACAATTATAAATGACAATTATAAATTTTATCCTATTAATTATATCAAAACTACTACAAAAAATATATTTTAAAATATAATGAATAGTTTTATTTATCCCAAGTATATTAAATATTTAAAGAATAAAAATAAAAGAGTGCTTTTTATTGTAAAAAAGCACTCTCAAAATAAATTACAACAAATTTAAATAATCATATTAATAAAAAAATTTAATTTTTATTTATTTTTATTAATTAAAATGTCTTTAATTTCTTTTAAAATTTTTAATTGTTCATGTTCAATAGAAATTTTATTTTCATTTTGATTTTTTTTATTAAAATATTTAGAATAATATAAAACAATTAAATATAAAATAAATGAAACAGATAAAAAATCAAAAACATTTTGTAAAAAAATTCCATAATTCAAATAAATGTTATTTTTTAATTGCCAATTTAAAGTTTGCAAAGAAGAACCTGTATCACTAAAAAGATAATTAATAGGAGGCATAATTATATCAGTAGCTAAAGAACTAACTACCTTAGTAAATAACTGACCTAATATAAAAGCAACTGCTAATTGAACAATATTACCCTTACTAATAAAATCCTGAAATCCTTTTTTAAATTCTTTAACTTTATTTAAATTTATTTTTTCAGATGACATATATAAACCTCTTTTTTATAAAATTTAATATTTATAATGTTTAGTTATAATATTTTATTTTTTATTTAACAAAAATTCTCATAAATATAATAAAAAAATTTTTAATTTTAACTTTAAATTAGAAAAATTTATATATAGTGAAATATCCGGATATATTTTAAACCAAAAAACTAAATATGTCAAACAATACTGATAAATATAACTATAATTTTCATAAATTTTTACTTATTGTAAATAAAATAAATACAAAATACGTATTAATTTATTTATTTTTTATAAAAACAATTCTTACAATTATAAAATATTTTAATTTAGTAATATAAAGTAAAATATAAATGTTAGTGTAAAAATTAAAAAAAATATAAAATATTTATGAAAATAAGAAATAAATTTTGTTATTAGCATATATTAATAATAAATTTTTTTATTTCAATTTATAAAATGAATAAATTAGGAGATAATATCATGGAAAATCTTGAAATACAATTTACTGGTATCACATTATTTTTTATAATATTTTTATTTATATTAACATTTTTATTATTTTACTTTTTTTATAAATGGGGGTATTTTTGCGGACTTAATGATAAAAGCATTTTTCTTCCTGTAATTGTATCTTTTGTAATTGGATTTGGTGGTGGTATTCTTTTTGTATTCATAGGTTATCAAGCAGGTAGTATCGAAAAGAATAAAAATAAAAAGTAAAATAATATAATATAAACTTTAGAAAAAACCGCACTACCCCCCCCATTCACTACACAACAAAATGAAGAGATTACATCAGTAAAATGGAATAAAAAAATAAAGAAAAGAATTAATAATAAAGACCAATTTTAAAGTTGGTCTTTTTTTGTTTTTTAAACGCAATAAAGAAATCTTACTTTTATCTTTTCTAATTTATTTTGGCAAAGATAATATACGAAAGAAAAGTTTTATTTTTATTTTTTTAAAAAAATAAATTTTTTTAAAATCAAGAAATTATAAAAAATAATGATGAATTAATCAAAATAAAACCAAAAAAATATTATTAAATCATCTTAAATCCCGATCAAAACCTTTTAAGATTCCCGTGTTTTAGATTAAAATACGGATAGATTAATTGTGTTTTATGCAGCGATTTATCTTTGCTGTTTTATTTACAATCAGCCCCCGTCCAAACCGGACAAGCAAGTTTCCAAGCATCCGGCTTTCCATAATTTACTCTCTTTCGAGAACTAATTTCCCCTCGCGGTTGATTAGTTATTTATTCTTATTGTTCTCGTTTTTCTAATATCGTGTATTTGCTGATTAGTTATCTTCCGATG
>NZ_JAOSIQ010000007.1 GCF_030586845.1 Candidatus Phytoplasma bonamiae
TCTTTCGCCCTATCAAGGTCGTTAACCTTGTTCTAGGGAGGACGATTAACTGGATCATTCCAGATCCTAGTTTTACTCCTCCGACTACTAAGAAGTCGCTTTCTCCTTGGGCTATAATGACTTTAATTTCATTATTCGTTAATTTAATAACTCGCCTTTAGGATTCTCCCAGTTACGCTAAATATCAACCTTGATTCCTTAGGGGAAGTAACCATTTTATTCATGGTGAGATTCCAGGTTGGTTAAGTGATAAACTATCAAATACCTGAACATAGTATTGATAGGCTCTGGACAGCTCGATTTCAGTAGTTTACGAGACAGGTAATTATATATTTACATCTGCTTATCTTCTTAGGCCTTTTTTGGCTTATCCTTAGAACCATTCGGTGGCGGTGTCTTCTTGACTAACTACTTCGTCGCAACCCGCTTTTATGGTCTGCTATAATCCGACATTCTTTCGTTTGCCTGACCAACCATATCCTTTCAAGGGTTTATCTGCCCTGGCTATTGGTTAGATAACTCGATAATTTAGGCCTCTTGGGCGCCCATTCAGGATAATCTATATTCACTTCTATACTAACTATTAAATTTAAAATTTGTTTGTTCAAATCTTGAATATTTTTAGAAATTTTTTTTTGTAAACCTGCATTGGCCAATTTAATAAACTGAATATTTTTAGCATAAATTAAATCCATAATAGCTTCTGCTTGCAATAAATCGATTTTTTTATTTAAAAAAGCTCTTTTACTGAATTCACCTGGCTCTGCCAATCTAATAAATGGCAAAGACAAAACTCTTTCTAAAACAAGTTTAGTAATTAAAGTTCCTCCATGAGCTTGAATTTCAATAACATCTTCTCCTGTAAAAGATCTAGGAGACCGAAAAATAGAAATTAAAACTTCATCTAAAACTTCACCTGAATGATTCAAAATAAAACCGTGATGAATAGTATGAGTTTCCACTTCTAATAAATTAATTTCTTTAATACCCTTAAAAATGCTATTAATACCCTCAATAGCTTTTGATCCACTTACACGAATTACACTAATACTACCTATACCTAAAGGTGTAGCAATAGCTGCAATAGTTTCTTCTTGTATAAACATTATTCACTCGCTTTTTTAATATATTTTTTTATTATTTTAATATTTTTAATTAACACATTAATAAATTGTTGTTTGTTATTATTAAATAATAATATTTGCATTTCAATCTCAAAATTTGTCTTTCCGGTATTATTACAAATAATCCCACCCATCTAAACCGAGAAACAATTTATTCAACATCCGGCTTGCCATATGATTTATCAATAAAAAATAAATTTCATCTTAAGAGGATGATGATTCTCTTTATCATTCTAGATAAATTTTACCCCTCCGAATACTAAAAAAATGCTTTATCTTCTGGATCTAATAATTTTTATTTCATTATTGATTAATTTATAATAATTCTATCTTAAAGATTTTCCAAGTTATTCTTAAATATCGACTCTGTGATTATCGAGAATAATTTGCCGTTGCGAAAACGGTGATATTCCAGATTTTTTAATTAATAAATTATCCAATTCATTATTGATCAAATTTAGACTAATCGATCGCAGTAATTTACGAAGAAGGTTTTAATATTAAATCTACTATTTTCTTAGGATCTTTCGATTTATCCTTAAAACCATTCGGCAGCGGTATCTTCTTGACTAACTACTTTGTTGCAATCAGTTTTTAAGAAATAATATAATTTCCTAATGGTTTTTTCTTTTAAAAACCATTTTTAGCTTTTCAGTGTTTATCATTATGGTCATTTCGGTCAGAAGACATGATATTTAAGACTCTTTGGCGCTCATACTCTTTAATAGAGTTTTTAGCTAATTCAATAACTTGATGAATTTCTTGCTGATTATACACATTCATACCACAAGCACGAAAATGACCTCCACCGTTAAATTGATGGGCAATATGATTAATTTGAGGTCCTATCGAGCGTATACTTATCTTCCAATAGTTTTTAACCTTATTTTCTATTATAAATAACCATACAGGGTATCCTTGAATATTATGAAAAATATTAACTACACCGTTAATATCTTCAAATTTCAATTTAAATTGTTCAATAATGTCATGAGTAATCTTAATATAAATCAAACCATCTTCAGCAATAAAATTACTACATACATAGCCTTTAAATCTTAATATATTAATAGGTTGGATAGTGATTTTAGTATCAATTTGAAAAGCATCAAAACCATAACGTAATAAATCAGAAACAATTTGTAAAGTTTTATAATTCACTCTATCAAAACGAAAATGACCAGTATCTGTGACCATACCGATATAAATAGGTAAAGCACCTTTAATACTCAAATTTAAATTATTAATTTCTTTAAAAGTATAAATCATTTCCGAACAAGAAGAAAAACTTGGATCAATCCAAGAATTTTGTTCATCTCCGTAAATTTCTCCTATTAAATGATGATCAATACGTATAATTTTTTTAGCTATTTTATATCTAACATCGCTAATTACATTAATATTGCCACAATCCACAACAATAGCTAAAGATTGAGATATAATATCATCATTAATTTCATTCATTACACCTAAAAATGAAAAAATAGGATTATTTTCGCCTAGAGTATAAACTTTTTTATTAGGAAAATTTTGTTGAATAATATCTTTCAATCCTAATTGGGAACCATAACAATCTCCATCTGGATTTTTATGCCCAAATATAGTAATAACATCGAATTCATTTATATTGCGAAGAATTAAGTGATTTATAGATATCGTTTTGGAATTCCTTTGTATCAAATTTTGATCCATTTTTTATCTTCTCCTATATTTAATTAAATCAATTTTTTTTATTATTAATCATTGGCGATTCTTTTATAAGCTTCCATAAATAAAAAATTTATTTTTTGTTTTAAATTAGTTGCTTGATTATCGATAGCTAAAATTTCCGCAAATAAATCATTTAGTATTGAACGAAAAAATACTACATCAGAAAAAATAGGTGTCGTAAAATAAGTATCTTTATTGTTACTATCATAAGTATTTTCTAGAGCAAATTTAACCGATTTATATTTATACAATTCTCTTATTTCTGTTTTTTTATCTTTTATTGTTTTCGAATTTTGTTTATCGCTGAGACTTTTTGTCAATTTTTCAATTTGTTCCTTAATATAAGAAAAGATTTTTATATTTTTTAAAGTGTTTAAAACATCTTCACGAGTAATAATAAAACCGCCTTTACATAATAGCATATCAATATAAAGATCTTCAGAAAGTAAATGCTTTAAAAATAACCAAGAAGCTAATATTTTATCATTATCTTCTGAATAAAATAAATTAACATTAGGACCTTGAATAATATTTTTGTATTCATCCTTATAACTCATACAAGGGAAAGGAGTCATTTCTATATTAAAATCTGAAGTTTGATTATGTAATAAATCAGATCTTCTAGTAGAAGTAATAAACATACCAGTTTTACGTTGCATAAACATTTCTTTATTGCTGATACCAATTAATTTAGAACTAGTTAACAAACCTTTATTATAAAAATGTTCTTTAAAATATTGCATATTATTTTTAACATTTTCATCTAACAAAAAACTCTTAATTGAATTCGAATCTTTCGGATAAGATATCCCTTTTTGTTCGTTACTAATAATAATTAAATTGGCCAAACTTTCAGATGCGATGGGAATAAAAGTTGGATCTTTTTTTAGTTCAACAAGTTTAGAAGACAAAGTTTCTAAATAAGGCCAAGTTAAATAATTTTTATTAACTTTTAAAACGTTAAAATCAAATTTACCATGATAATCAATAATTTCGGAGAAATGATCTTTAAAATCTATCTTATGTTTTTCATAAAAAAATTTATTTAACTCGTCGCGATATTGTTTAAATAAATCACTATCATAAAAAATAACTTCTGTGGATTTAACAAATGGAAGACTATAATGGTGAGGTTTTCCGTCATAAACGTTAGGTAATTGTAATTTTTTAGCATAACCTTTAAAAAAACTATATTTATTCTTAGTTTCCGAATTATTACGAAAATCTTCATCAGAATCTATAAAAATATCTAATGGTACAACTTTAAATGATTTAGAATAAAATTCAATATGATCATCATAAGAAAAAACAATATTAGGTTGTTTATCAACAGGCAAAGAATTAGCAACACTTTTACAAATTTGTTCCCAATTCACCTTATTAACGTCTTTAATTTTAATATTAGGATTATGCTGTTCAAATTCTTTAATAGATTGTTTAATAATTTCTAATTCTCTAGGATATAAATTATGCCAAAAAATGATTTCTACAGGTTTTTGAAGATTTTTAAAATAATTAATTTGAGATTCATGATTGTGAAATTTTTTACTAACTAAATTACCTAAATCATGATATTTTTTAGTAAAAAATTCGTTATTTTTAGAGATTCGCAAAGAATTAGATATTATGATAAAAATAATAATGGCACTAAAATATATAAATATTTTGCTCACATTACCAAGATTTAAAATTTTTGATTTTAAATTAACCCTTAATACCACGTCGACTATCTCCAGATATAATATATTTTTTAAAAATAATAAATAAACATAATAAAGGCAAGTTAATTAAAACGAAAATAGCCATTTGAAGATTTAAATTATCCATAAAACTATCTGAATCGAAAATTTTTCTTATCATATTGGTTAATAACTTCGCCCCCACCAATTCTGGCCAAGCATAAGCATTCCAAGCTGCTATAGTTCTGAAAACCGCAATCACAATAACAGTAGGTTTTGTTATAGGTAATAAAATTTTCCATAAATATTGCAAATTATTAATACCATCTACTTTAGCAGTATAATATAGTTCTTTAGGGACACGTTTAAAAGTTTGAATTAATAAAAATAAATGCACTACATTAATTAAATAAGGAAAAGTCATGGCTAAATAAACACCACCAGGAATAATAGAACCATTACCATTATCAACTAAACCCCAATTAGAAACAGTACGAAAATTAGTCAAAATTAAAGTTTCGCTTGTAATGGACATAGCTAAAAACAATAACATTAAAATAATTCTTTTCAAAGGGAAAATAAAAAAACTTAAAGCAAAAGCTGCTAAAACACAACAAACAGTACCTGCGAAAGTAGATAAAGAAACCATAATACAAGTATTTATAAAATATTTTAAAAATTTGAAATCTTTAATAGCAAAAACATTTTTATAGTTAATAAATTGTAAACCTTGTTTAGGCCAACTTAATAAATTATTTTGCCTGATATCTTCATTACTCTTTAAAGAGGTAATAACCATTACATAAAAAGGAAATGTTAAAAATAATAAAATTGATATCAAAAACAAATACTTGATAATAATGAAATAGTTTATTTTACTTAACTTATGTTTAATATTACAAATATTGACGCCTATAGAACGATAAATCTTATTAATATCCATATAAATAATTATTACAAATCCACTTTCATATATTTATTTTCTTTTTTAGAAATATAAAAACTCATAGTAGTAAAAACAACAGAAATTAATAATAATATCGTAGCAGCAGCAGCTCCTTTAGAATAAGAATTATAATGAGAACTAGATAATTGATTATAAATATAACCCACTAAAGTTTGTACTCGATAATTAGCATCCCTTCCAAAAACACCTATAACAGATTCATATTCTTTAATAACCATTAAAGTTTCGATTATTAATTGATAAAAAATAATTGGAGCTAATAAAGGTAAAACTATTTTTGTTAAAATACGAAATTTAGAAGCTCCATCGATTTTAGCAGCATCATAATAAGATTTATCAATATCTTGCAAAGATAAAATAAAAACAAAAATTTTAAAAGGTAATCTAGCCCATATATTATAAAAAACTAAAACAAAAATTTTATGAGAATAAGGGGCAGAGATATTTATCCAAGGTTGTGGTTTAATACCGAAAAAACCTAAAAAAGAATTGAATAATCCTTCAGGTCTATAAGAAGTTAAATCAGTAGTATTGTAATAAAAAAAAGAACCAAAAATCATACTCATAATAATGGTATTAGATAACAAAGGTAATAAAAAAAATGTTTTAAAAAAATGTTGTACTACATAATTACGAACACTGTTTAAAGCTAAAGCGATAATTAAAGATAGAAAAATAGATATTGGTACACAAATAATTACTAAAATAAGAGTATTTCGTAATGCAAAAATAAAATCTATATCTTTAAAAATAGAAATATAATTGCTTAAACTAAAAAAATCATAAAGCTTCATGCTAAAAGAATCGTTAAATTTATCGTATTTAGCATTGAAAGAAATAATAATATTTTTCACTAAAGGATAAAAAGTAAAAACAGTTAAAAAAACCAACATAGGTGCTAAATAATACCAATGTCTATGATTTTTATGTCCCATATTTTCTAACATTTAAAAAATCCTATTTTCATTAATTTTATCAAAAACGAATAATTTATTTTTTCTAATATCAAAACGAATTTTTTGTTTATTAATTTTATTAGCATTTAATTGTGTTTGTTGATAAGTAGGTATAATAACTTGAAATGTCTTATAAATAGACTCATTTTTTTTAGCTAATAAAACTAATTCACGACCTAAATTTTCTAATGCTATACCTTCGATTTCAAAAATTCCATCTTGTTTTAATTCATAACCTTCAGGTCGAATCGCAACATAAACTTCTTTATTATTAAATGATTGAAAACATTGATCTTGTAAAATAATATTTTTACCTATTTTTAAATTACCACAATGCAATATACCATTAAAAACAGAAATAAGAGGAACACCTAAAAAAGAAGCTACAAACAAATTTACAGGATTATTATAAATTTCGTGTGGAGTCCCAACTTGCTGAATAGTACCTTTATTCATGACATAAATCTTATCACTCATATACATGGCTTCTTCTTGATCATGAGTAACTAAAACAGCTGTTACATTAGTTTTAATTTGTATTTTACGTATTTCATCTCTCATCCTAATACGTAAATGAGTGTCTAAATTAGATAAAGCTTCATCTAACAATAATATACCAGAATATTTAATTAAAGCTCTAGCGATAGCTACACGTTGTTGTTGACCTCCGGATAATTCAAAAGGCATTTTGTCTAAATAATCACTAGTAGATGTCAAAGCAGCAATTTTATCTAATTCTTCTTGAATTTTGTTAGAAGATATTTTTAAATTTTGCAAAGGAAAAGTAATATTTTGACGAGCAGTCATATGAGGATATAAAGAATAATTTTGGAATACTAAACCGACTCCTCTTTTTTCCGGAGGAACTTTTGTAACATCAATATTGTCAAAAAAAATATTACCTTCAGTAACGGAAATTAAACCTGCTATGATATAAAGAATAGTTGATTTACCACAACCTGAAGGGCCTAAAATACTTACCAATTCTCCTTTTTTAATTTCCAAATTAATGTTTTTAACTGCGAAAGTTTTTTTACGATTATGTTTATTAACAAAAACTTTAGAAACATTTGACATTTTAATAAACATGCTTTTTATATAACCTCTTTTAATTTTGTTTTTTAGAATTTTTTATTTAACAAAGAAATGTTACGAAATATTAGAATAACTCCTAGGAAAAGCAATAACATCCCTTATATTTTCTAAACCTGTTAAATAAAGTAGCATACGTTCAAAACCTAAACCGAATCCAGAATGAATACAACTGCCAAAACGACGTAAATCTAAATACCAATTTAAATCTTTTGTATTTATTTGCATTTCATGCATTTTATTTTCTAAAATTTCCAATCTTTCTTCTCTTTGGGAACCGCCTACTAATTCTCCTACTTTTGGCACTAATAAATCCATACCTGCAACTGTTTCATTATCGTCATTATTACGCATATAAAAAGCCTTGATATTTTTAGGCCAGTGCGTTACAAAAATAGGTTTTTTAAAAATAACTTCTGTCAAATATTTTTCATGTTCTGTAGATAAATCTTCGCCATAAATAGGTTTTTGTTGGAAATTATAAACACTTTTATTAAGAATAACCATAGCTTCTTTATAAGTAATTTGAGGAAAATCTTTAAGATTAACAACAAAATTTAATCTATTAATTAAACCAGGTTCAATATTTTTATCAAAAAAATCTAAATCAGATTTATTATTTTGTAAACAAAAATTAATAACATATTGCAGCATTTGTTGAACTAAAATAATACTTAATGATAAATCGCAAAAAGCCATTTCCGCTTCGATCATCCAAAACTCAGAAATATGACGAGAAGTATTAGATTTTTCTGCTCTAAAAGTAGGAGAAAAAGTATAAACTTTATTTAAAGCTGTTGCAAAAGCTTCAGCTTCTAACTGTCCTGTTACAGCCAAAAAAACAGGTCTCCCAAAAAAATCTTTTCTAAAATCGATAATATTTTTATTTGATAAAGTTTGAAGATCAAAACTAGTTACTTGAAATAAAGATCCAGCTCCTTCGCCATCATTGGCAGTAATAATAGGGGTGTGAATATTAATAAAACCTTTATTTTGAAAAAAATTATGTATAGCAAAGGTAACAGTGTTGCGTAACCTAAAAACAGCACCAAAAAGTTTTGTTCTTAACCTTAAATGAGGTAATTGCCTTAAAAAAGCTTTAGAATGTGGTTTTGGTTGAATAGGATATTCAACAGAACTGGAACCTAAAATAACAAAACGAGAAGCCGCCATTTCTAAATTTCTAGTTAAAGAACCTTTTGAAGGCATTAAAATACCTTCTATATAAACAGAAGCGCCAATATTAAGTTCATTTTTAATTTTTTTTAAACAAATAAATTCATTATCTTTACAAATAACTTGCAAATCTTCAACAAAAGACCCATCGTTTATATCAATAAAAAAAATTTTTTTTTGAAAACGACAATTTTTTATCCAACCATTAATAGAAATTTTTTTTTTACGTAAAATGGATATTTTTCATAAATATTTTTAACAGTGTTGTTAGCAAACATACAAAATAATATATCTCTTTCAATAAATTCCTCAATAATATAAATATTGAAATTAAATTTTTTAATTATTAAATTTAAAATAAAAGTACTAAAATAAAATTAAATAGAAGATGATAAACTTTATCTTTTCGTTTAATTTTATAAACTAAACGTAGTAATCAATATACAAGCGAATTTCTATCTTTTTTAATTATTAATATCTTTAATTGCTAGTTTAAACAAATTATTACTAATTTATTTTATCATGTTATTATCTTTTTTTATCTTTTAAAAATTTTATTAATTTTATTTATGTAACAAGTTATTTTAATACATATAATGTAAATAAAAATACTTTTATTTTTATCTTAAAAAAATTTTTTTATCTTATGCAAAAAAGAAGTTTGTTAATAGAAAAACCTCATATCATATTATAAATACTAAAATACATTTATAATTTGTACTTGAAAAAATGAATAACAATAAATTATTGGAATTTGATAAAAATAATAAAATAAAATTTTCTTTAAAAAAATAAAAATTAAATAAATTTTAAATAATTTTTATACTTATTAAAAGATTCATTAATGTTACAAAAAAGAAAGGAAAATAATTTAAAATTAATTACTATAAACTATAGTAATTTCATATTAGAATTATATAATTTTTATATTAAATGTCAAGAAAAAATTAAATAAATTATAATTAATTAAATATCAAAAATAAAAGTATGTATTTCCATTGAAATTTTAAGTTTTAATTCGAAATAAAAAAGATAAATAAGCATTTTTAAACGATTTTTAAATAAAAATTAACTTATAATGTCATAATTACAAAATATGTTATAATTAAAAAGTTGATATTATTTTTTTAAATATTAAATATTCATCGTTAATACAATATTCTATCATTAATTAAAATAAAAATTTTATAAATTAAAAAAATGCGAATTTCTTATACACCAAAAATACCTAAATATCTAGTTATTTCACCAATCACCGGCAAGATAAACACATGAAAGACTAAAATACATTTTCTTAAAGAAAAAAATAAGGTATTAAAATAGTTCTTAAAAGCAGATTACTAAAAAAAATAATTAGTCAAAAGATTTCTCCACCTAGTTCGATGAATAAGCCTAGGATGGCCTAAGAGGGAAAGTAGATGTAGAGAAGCAAACCTATCTCGTAAACACTATACCGAGCAATCCGGAATCTATCGATATATATTTTAGTAGTATTGGATAGTGAATAATGCGAGGTCAAGCTATTTATACCTACTAAGAATAAAGCGACTTCTTTTTAATAGTAGAATAACAAAAATTACTTATTTAATAAAAAGATATTATTTTATTTTAATATTATTTAATAATTGTTTGAACTGATAATTATAAGAAGTAAAGAAGTAAAAATAAAAAATGCATTTTTTTAATTAATAATATTAATGAAAAAATCTTATAAACTATTATAAAGATTTAAATAAATTTTTAATAAAACAAAATTTTAAAAAAATTAAAAATTTTAATTATAAGGATTTTATATGATTACACTAGCTATAGATGCTATGGGCGGAGATTTTGCGCCTCAAACAGTAATTCAAGGAACAATAAAAGCTTTAATTGTAAATCAAAATTTGAATATTTATTTATATGGTATTCAAAATCAAATAGAAAATTGTTTACAAACAATATTTACAAAAAATATTTTAAATTCCATTAAAACAAGATTAAAAATTATAAATACCCCATTGTACTTACCCATGAATGCTCAAAATATCAGAGAAGCTATAAGAGATAATCTTCCCTATTCCATGTTAGTAGCTCTTAAAGATATTGCCACTCCACAATCTCCAATAGATAGTTTTATAACAGCCGGACCAACACAATCCTTAGTTTTAGCTAGTTATCTTATTATAGGAACTTTACCTAGTATAAAGAGAATATCATTGGCACTTATGTTTAAATCAATTGATAATCGAACTAGAATTTTAACAGATGCAGGGGCCAATGCAGAAGTAAAAGAAGAAAATATTTTAGATTTTGTTATATGCGCTCATTTTTTAGCTCAAACATTATTAAATATTACTAACCCGAAAATTAAACTTTTAAATATAGGTATAGAGTCTAATAAAGGCAGAATTATGGATATTAATATCTTTAAATTATTAAGCAATAATCCAAATATTAATTTCCAAGGTAATGAAGAGCCGAATAATTTTTTTAATACAGAAGCTGATATTTTAATAAGTGATGGTTTTACAGCTAATATGATTTTAAAAACATACAAAGGCACTGTAGAAATGTATAAAAAACATTTAAAACAAATACTCACTAGTAATCTTTGTACCAAAATAATTAGCAAAATATTTTTAGAAAAACACATAAAAAAACATTTCCAACAATTCAATACAGATAAAACAGGAGGAGCTATATTGTTAGGATTAAATAAACTGATTATTAAAGCTCCTGGTAATTCTACGAGTAATACTTTTTATCAAACTATTAATCAAACGATTAATTTAATCAAAAAAAATTGTTTAAAAAAAATAATTGAAAAGTTTCAATAAATACAAGGATTATCATGTATCTTCAAAATTTATTTAAAAGATTAAATATAAAGCCTAAAAATATTAATTTATATATTAATGCTTTAACACACAGTTCATATGCTAATGAACATAATTTAAAAAATCAAAATAACGAAAGATTAGAATTTCTAGGAGATTCTATTATTAATTTTCTTATGGCTAATTATCTTTATAGAAAAAATCAAGATAACGAAGGTATAATGACTAAAAAAAGAGCTCAAGCTGTTTGCGTAGCATCTTTATTAATTTATTCAGCTGAAATAAATCTAAAACAATATATTTTATTAGGAAAAGGCGAACGTAAGAGAGGAGTGTATAATTATTCCATTATTGCTGATGCTTTTGAAGCTTTATTTGCGGCCATCTATTTAGATTTAGGTTATTTACAAGTTAAAAAAACTTTTCATTATATAGTAGTTCCTTGTTTATCCAAAGTCATAGATATTATTGATTTTAAAACACAACTACAAGAATTAGTACAAACACGTCATCAACATATTAAATATAAAATTGTTGCTGAAACAGGATTAGCGCATGAAAAAGAATTTATTGCTGAAGTATATTTATCTGAAAAATTATTAGGCAAAGGTGAAGGAAAAACCAAAAAATCTGCTGAACAACAAGCAGCTAAAATAGCTTTAGAAAAATTATCACAAGAAAGTAAGTTAAAATAATGTTAAAACAAATATATGAAGAAGGATATTTAGATATAGAAAAACTTTTAATTAATCAATATCTAAAACTTAATTTACTCATTAAAGAAGTAAAAATGTTATTATTGCTCTTTCAAAAATACAAAAATCCCATTCTATCAACGGAAAAACTAGTACAACAAACTAATTTATCTCTGTCTGAAATAGATACTATTTTAAGCACTTTGATAAAAAAAAATTTTTTATGTTTATATCAAAAAGAAATTAATAATCAAGTCCAAGAAATGTTTGATCTTAATAAAACTTTTCACCAAATTGAAAACTTATATAAACAAACAAAATTAACTAATTTAAAACACCAAAACACTTCAAATATTAGTAATACTATATCTAATATTGAAAAAATGAAAGGAGATGTGTTAAATAGTCAAGAATTAGAAATAATTAAAAAATGGTATATCGAATTTAATTATCCACAAGACAAAATTATAAAAGCAATCCAACAAGCACATGTGAATAAAAAAAAATCTATTTTTTACATTAATAGTTTACTAAATTATCAAAATAAACAAAATATATCACAAGATAAAAATATAGAAAAAACTTTACATAAAATTTTTGATAAAATAAAATAATGAATTAAAAATAATTTATTATTTTACCTTATCTAACGCTAAAAATATGTTATAATTGAAGGCGATATTGAATCTTTTTTATAAATCAAAAGATTTAATAATAAAATTATATAATATAGAGGAGAAGAAAAAGTTTCTTTATGAATCACAAAGAAAATTTTTTACAAACTAAAAACGGCAAAATTACAGTGGGTGTTTTAGCATCTGCAGCTATAGCTTTAATTGTTTATTTAATAACAGCCAAATTATTACATTGGGCTCCTTTTACAGTAAAAACATTAACAACTAAAGATATTGAAAATTTAAAAGTAGAAATTAAAGATTTCACTGGAAAAACCAAAAGATCAGATCTTACTTTAGATGATGCTAAAAAAGAAGCGCAAAAAGCATCTGATGCTACAAAAAAAATAGTAGAAGCATTTACAGAAAATAACAAAGCAGACGTTAAAGATAAAAAAATCTCTAGCACAACAATGGACTTAGCAAATAGTTTAAACACAAAAGCTGAAGCTGCATTAAAATATGCTAATGACAGCGATTGGTCAGACGATTCACAAGTACAAGCATTTGTTAACAAAATGATTAAAACTACCGATATTGATGAAGCATTAAATAAAGCTAAATCAGACTTAAAATTATAATAATAAAATATATTTAAAATTTTAATAAAATAAAAAAGTGTTCGTTTATGAACACTTTTTTTTATTCTTTTGGCGATAAATTACTGCAGTTAAAATAAAATTTTTAAACAAAGGATGCGGATTAAAGGGGCGAGATAAAAATTCTGGATGAAATTGAACCCCTATAAACCAAATATGATTAACCAATTCTATTATTTCTACAATTGATTTTTGCAAATTTAAACCAGAAATTATAAAATTTTTATTTTGTGTAAACATAGAAATATATTCAGAATTCATTTCGTAACGTTGACGATATCTTTCAGAAATTACGGATTTTTGATAAATTGCATAACTTTTACTAGAAGCTATAATTTGGGTTTTTTTTAAACCTAATCTTAAAGTTCCTCCCATATGAGTATCAGCAATTTTGCACTTAATTACTGGATAAGGAGTGTTTACATCTATCTCCGTTGAATTTGCCCCAAATAAATTTAACACATTATTAGCATATTCTACCACAGCTAATTGCATACCTAAACAAATCCCAAAAAAAGGGATATTTTGACAACGAGCATAACGAATAGCTTGTAATTTGCCTTCAATAGCTCGACCACCAAAACCACCAGGAACTAAAATACCATCACAGTCGCACAAAAAATCATGTACATTATCGCTATTAATATCTTCAGAATAAATAAATCTAATGTCAATACCTACTTTATTAAAATAAGCTGCATGCTTAAGAGCTTCTACTACAGATAAATAAGCATCATGAAAAGCAGTATATTTTCCGACTATACCAATCTTAACCACTTTTTTTAAAATTTTCATCTGTTGGATCATTTCTTTCCATGCTGATAAATTAGCTACCGGTAAACCTTCTAAATTAAAAAATTTCAAAATGAAATTATCAATTTGTTGAATATGCAAATTAAGAACAATAGCTTCCACAATAGAAACATTAACATTAGAAAAAATAGCCTCTTTTTTAACATCACATAAAATCGAAATTTTTTCTTTTATTTCTGCTGAAATATCACTTTCACTTCTTAAAATCAAAATTTGGGGTTGAATACCTAAAGATCTCAACTCTTTCACACTATGTTGTGTAGGTTTAGTTTTAGGTTCTCCTGAAAATTTTAAAAAAGGTATTAAAGTATTATGTATATATAAAACATTTTCAAAACCCAAATCTTGTCGCATTTGACGAATTGCTTCTATAAAAGGCAAAGATTCTATATCGCCAATGGTTCCTCCTATTTCCACAATTAAAATATCATATTCACCAGAAGAAACATTTTTCAATATGCGAGATTTGATTTCGTCTGTAATATGAGGAATAACTTGAATCGTTTTTCCCAAATAATTTCCCTGACGTTCTTGTTGAATAACGTGTTGATAAATTTGACCTGTCGTAATACTCGAATCTTTAGTAAGATTAATATCTAAATATCTTTCATAATGACCTAAATCTAAATCGGTTTCGGCTCCATCATTGGTCACAAAAACTTCACCATGTTGTTGCGGACTCATAGTGCCTGAATCTACATTAATATATGGATCGAGTTTTTGCATAAAAATTTTTAAATTACGTTGTTTTAATAAATATCCCAGAGAAGAAGCTAACAAACCTTTTCCTAATCCGGAAACCACTCCGCCTGTAATAAAAATAATTTTAGTTTTTTTCTGCATTGATAAATTAACTATCCATTCATTATTATTTTTTTAATTTCATTCCACCTTTGCGAAATTTAATGTTTTAATTTAAAACCTATAGTCTCTCCTATATTCACTTTAGTTTCTAAACCGACTTGAGAATTATTCAAAATTAACTGATTAAATTTAATTTTATTAGATTCGATTAAGAGTACAATAGCAGAACCTCCAAAAGAAAAAAAACCCTTTTCTTCACCTTTTTGAAAACTATGGATGGGATGGTTATTGATTTGACCTACTAATAAAGCTCCTACTTCTATTTGTATAATATCCCCGAAATTAAAAGTTTTTAAAATAGTATATTCGCGACTATTTTCAAAAAAAACATTAAAATATTTAAAAGCAATAGGATTAACAGTATGTAAACGACCTTTAATTTTCACATGCTTTTCATCTTGGATACCTTGATCTACAAAAATATATCGATGATAATCAAAAATTTGTAATCTCAACATCACTAAAAAACCATGAAGATATTTTTGAACTAAATAATCATTTTTCAAAAGATCATTTAAATGATAAGAAGTATTTTTAATATTAAAAATACTTTCGGCATTAATATTAAAAATACGGATTTGACCTTCTCCAGGACTAATAAAAGCCGAACGAGAAGCATCAAAATTAATTTTTTTATAAGTACGAATAAAAAAATCATTATAAGATTTAAATGAATTTTTTGTAAATAAACTAGTATTAATTTGATGTTTAATAATAATATTTTTGATATGAATACGTGAAAAGATAGAATTAAAATAAAAACTAAATATTTTGCTAAAAAGACGAGAAATAAATATTCTTAATAAAAATCGTTTCCACCATTTTTTGTGTATATCTTGATATAAAAATTTTTGTAACCAACTACTTTTCACTTGATTATGTTTTTCATTTGATCGAAATGGAAAATTCACGTTCTCCTCGTATTAAAAAAAATATTTTTGTTTATAAATACAAAAATAAACATAATAATTAATAATAAACACAAAATCAATAATATTCCCAAGATATCAGGTTTATTAAAATGAAGTTTATCACTAATAAATAAAAAAGACAATAACATCAAACAAAAAACATATACACTTATAAAAATTTTATCCCAATATAATATTTTAAAAGGATCAAAAGAAAATAATAAAACTAATAAAGGAAAAATAATAGATGCAACAGTCACAGGAACACCAATAAAACTAGAAATGTTTGATTTTTTTTTGGAACTTTCATTTAAAACATTAAAATAAGCCAAACGAATTAGAGATGCCAAAAGATATAAACAACTAATTAAAATAAAAGCAATATCATAATAATTTTTAAAATCTAAATCTTTATGGAAAATTTTTTTATAAAATGATATACCTATAAAAATAGGTAACATACCAAAACTAATTAAATCAGCTAAAGAATCTATTTGAATACCATATTTTTTTTCTTTAAGAGATCGATTTTTTTTACAACGACTAATAATACCATCCAAAACATCCAAAATTCCAGATAATAATAATAAAACACAAGCCCAAATAACTTTGTTTTGAGTAGCGAATATCATTCCCAAAAATCCACTTAACAAATTTAAATAAGTCAAATAAACAGTATAATTATAAATTCCTAAAAACATAATTCACTATTACAACCTTCATCTATTATAAATCGAGGAAAAATACTTTAAAATATCATCTCTATGAAATAATATAAAAATTAACAAATTTAAGATAAAACTTGATATTTACAAAAATATCTACCATCTTAATATATGGATATAGATTATGCGAGTTTAAATAATCAGATTTATAATTTTAATTATCTATTACAAAAAGACACCCCCCCTATAATAAACCGAACAAAGAGTTTCTCATCATTTAACTAGCCATAATTTATACTATTAAGAAGACTAAATTTATGTCAACCATAATTAATTGTTGATTTTAATCGTTCTTTATTTCTTAATTTCTAGCGAGATGTTTGTTATATTAAAAACATAATTCCAAATCTTTCTGCTCTTAATCTGACGATTAATATGATTTTTTAATCTAAAAAAAGAATGAAGAATTAATTATCGAACCTTAATTTCCTTTGATTCCAAATTTTAATTGATAAACTATCCAATACCTAATGCAAATTTTAATATCCTCCGAAGCGCTCGCGTATAGTAATTTACGAAACAGTTTTCTTTAAGATAACTTTTGTTATGCTTTCTAAGATCTTTTGACTTATCATTAGAACCGTTTCTGGGCGGCGAGAATAACTACTTTTTATTATAACCTATTGAAATTGCTATAATCCTTAGTTGTTTAACCTTTTTTAGAAACAACATTGCTTAAACTTTTAGAGAATTTATCATCAATAGCGAGTAATTAGATAACTTAAAATTCAGGATTCGTTCGACACCCAATGATATTCATTAATATCTTCATTTTTATCTTCCGCATTAGAAGAATCACCTTCATCTCTTATTGAAGTTTCGTCATCTTCTAAAACCGAATCATCTATATCACCTAAAATTTCACGATCAGCTGTTTCATCTGTAGAGATGAAATCCGAATCGTTTTCTAATCGAAAATCATCATCCAAATTATTAGAATATTTTAAATCTAATGATTCAGGATCAATATCGGATTTATCTTCATCTACATAATATTCTTTATCCCACAAATCTAAATTATCAGTTTTAATTCCCCATAAATCTTCACCATGAAATACAAATAATCCGCTAGTAACAATATCCAAATATAATTGTAAAAAACGTTCATATTTTAAATCTTCTATTTTTTTTATTTGAAAAACCTGTTCTATTAATTGATAAATAGACATAGGTTTTTGATTTTTCTGTAAAATATCTAAAGCCAATTCCAACATAGAATATTCTGTAGGATAATTTTGAGTATTACTTTTTTCATTTATCATAATATTTTCAATAACCTTCTTAATTATATTTGTTTTGTAACAAAATTATCAAAACCATTAATATCTCTTTCATAAATATTAAAAAAAACATCCACAATAACTAATAAATATAATTCAGATAAAAATAAATTCACAATATCAACAATACAATTTATTCCAAAAAATCTAATTGACAATTATTAAAATTCTAAATATTCTGAAGCTCTTGTGATAACATCACGAGAAGCTTTATCTACTTGTTGTAAAACATTATTAAAAGATAATAAAATACTTTCTTGTAATAGATCTAAATTTTTAAGAATTTGAGAATTTTGAATACGCACATCAATAACTTGTTTAGTCCCTTGCATAACGATCATTACATCGCCAACACAAGCAGTAAACTCTCTAGATTCTAATTTTTTTTGCTCATATTTAATAGATTCTTGAATTCTTTTTAATTTTTCGAACATATTACATCCGTTCCTTATTCTAAATTATAATTTTAATCCGTCAATCATTATATTATAACTATAACAGAAATAAAAGATTCAAAAAAATTTCTTATTTATCATTTTAATTTAACTTTAGCCATTCCGAAATATTCGATAGCTAATTTAAAAAATTGAGTTTTTCCGGAACAATTATTATAATCATCAGAACATAACAAAGGAATATTCTCTGACACATTAACACTCGAATTCGTTAAAAAATTATTTTTAGAAGCAAATGTAGCGTGTTTTAAATAAAAATCAACATCCAATTTCAATAATTTTAAATCACATATATGACGAGTTTTTTTATATTGTTCAAACAGAGGTAATAATGTGTGTTCCCAATCTTGATGTAAAATTACAAAATACTCTTTAATTAATTTATTTTTTTTATTTAAAATGGTTTTTATTTTATTTTTGATATGCGGTTTAAGTAATTGTTGGTACTCTTCTGTATTAGTACAAGAAATCAGCCACTCTTTATTTAAATTAATCAAACATAATTTACTTTTGTATAAACAAAGAGCAGCCATTTCCAAATTTTTATCAGAAATTTTTGTTAATTGATGCCATTTCTGAATTAATTTTTCAGTCATAGATGAATCAGGAGTTATTAAAATTTGCTTTATACCGTGAAGAAAACTATCTAATGTAATCTTATTCTTAGCCGAAGTCAACTCATTAAAATTTGCACAATCGCATGTAAATAAATTAGGATTATTAGCAGATTCACTAACATTCTTTAAACAAGAAGTTGTTAACATCTTTTCAGAAGATGACAATAACTCCGCTTCATATATACAATTTTCTGAATTAACCCTAATATTATCATAAATCATCTTCTTCTGGTTATTTAAATTACCTTGATCCCTATAAGAAACTAAAAACTGTTTTAATTGAATACAATTAATAATAAAATATTTTTTTTTATGAACAGTATGTTTAATATTATTCTTCCAATTAAATAAAAAAACAAAAAATTGATCTGTAACCTTAATATTTAAATTTTTAAATATTGTTGTAAAATTATTATCATCCTTTTGCCATTCTTTAATAAATAAAGTGAAAAAAAAATCTATTAAATCTTCCATAAAATATAAAATATCTACATGCGGCTGCAAAAGATTTTCTAAAAAATCAATCATAACAACAAAATCACTATTTAATAAATAATTAATTAATTCCTTTATTTTATTTTTCGGAATTAATCCTAAAATTTTTGAAACTTCTTCCAAACCGATATAACTATTATGATAATAAGTGCTAACTTGTTCTAATCTATTGAGTGCATCTCTCATGCTGCCTTTAGAAAAAATAGCAATTTGATTTAAAGCATCCTCGTGAATATCAATATTTTCTTGAATAGATATAAATTTTAATTGTTTCCGGATATCTTCTACTGTGATATGCTTTAATCCAAAATGTTGAGTGCGGGAAATAATAGTTTTAGGAATTTTATTAAATTCGCTTGTAATTAAAATAAAAATGATTTTAGCAGGAGGTTCTTCTAATAATTTTAACAAAGCATTAAAAGCATTATAAGATAAAACATGAACTTCATCAATAATATAAATTTTATATTTACCAAAAATTGGTTTATATTTAGAAGTATCTTGTAGTTCTCTAATTTCATCTACACCATTATAAGAAGCACCGTCTATTTCAATTAAATCCAAATTGTTTCTTTGATTTATACTTATGCAAGATTTACATGTATTACAACAATCGACACAAGCATTATTACAACAATTAATAGCTTTAGCTAAATTTTTTGCTAAAGTTGTTTTTCCGACGCCTTTATCACCACTAAACAAATAACAATGATTTATCTTACAATATTGAATAGCATTTTTTAAAGTTTTAACAATAATATCTTGACCAATAATATTTTGAAAATTTTGAGGCCTATATTTACGATATAAAGACAAATAAGTCATGAACAATCAACACCTTTTTATTTTATTATTTCATATTTTGACCATTTTAATTTAAATAATTATTAAATATCCTCAAGGAACTAATTTAAGTAGTAGTCGATATCTATTTTTTAATTATTACAAAATTAGAAAAAGAGATATTATTAACTATAATTCTACGATACAAAAATTTAATAGAATAAAAATTAATTAATTTCGAAGAGTATAACAAAATTAACATTAATCGAGATAAATCTTGAGGTTTTTCTAAATTAATATCAGAAGCTAAATAATAATTTTGATTAAATTTTAAATTTTTAACAAATTTAAGAATATTATCTTTAGTATAAAAAGAATCTTTATTTAATAAATAATTTTTTTTACTAATTAATAAATTTTTTGATTTTTCCGATATTAAATTTAATTTACTAATAACTAAATTTTGTTTATGACGACGAGGTTTATAAAAAGAAAATTGATCTAAATTATGAATATAACTAAAATTGAATAAATAATTATATTCAAAAACATACTCATTAATCAATCTAATGCCACGAAGCAATACATTGACCAAATTATCTTTTTTATTATCAAACAATAAAATTCGCTGACAAATAATTTGCAAATATTGTTCATTTTTAATATCAATAATTTCTATTAATCTATCAGCAATTTTTAAATTAAGTTTCATTTGTTTAATTTGTTCTTTGATTAATTCAATATTTTCTTCTGGGTTTTTTCGATTAATAACGCATAATTGTTCGCTTAAATATTTTAAATAAATATGATAATCTTCCAATTGATTTAAAAATAAATTAATATATCTGCGATATTTGAAAAAATTATCTGATGTTTTTAACCAATAATAAGAAGAATCAAAAAAATTTTTTTTATAATTTCTTAACAATTGAGACAACAAAATTTGGGTGTTTATATAATTTTTAGAATTTAACAAATTATAATAAAAACGATAAATATTAGACTTTAAAATTTTTAATTTCCACAAAATATTTTGTGTTTTAATTAAAGCTTCATAAAGATTAGCATAATTTTTTTCAATTAATAAAGATTTTAACAAAGAATAAATACTATAAATATTACCAATAGATTCAGGTTTTACTTGATTTACAGTTTTTTTAAAAAAATGAATCATTTCTAAACTATAATCAAAAAAACTTAAACAATCATTATTATAACCAATACGCTCTTCGCCGATCCATCCATATTTTTTGAACAAATAAATAATTTTTGAAGCCTTTTGTTTAGCATCGGTTAAAACTTTCGAATCTATTTCATCATCCAAAAAAAAACTATTTTTATCACTAAAATAATTTTCTAATACAGAAATAGCTAAAGTTTTATTAATATATCCATCAAATTCGTCATTTGCTAAATCTGCTAATAACAAAAGACAATCCAAATAAATTTCTTTATTAGAAGAAGATAATAAATTAAAAAAATTTAATGGCAAAATATCGAACAAATTATGCGACATATTTTAAAAATCTAAAAACCTTTCTAATTTACTTATTTTATTTGTTGTATTTTATTTATTCAAAATCTTAATATTAATTTATTTTTTAAATCTTTACAATCAATTATTAACTATAAAATTTGTTAAAATACATTGTCTAAAATTATATAAAATATAAATAAAGGATTAATAAATAATATGAAAATTAAAACTATTAGATCTTTTGATCCCGATCATCGAATCCCCACTCAAATTTGGCAAAAAGTTTTTCAAGAAATTCGCTATACTCCTTCATCTTTTGATTTGCAACCATGGCGTTTTTTTATAATTGACAAAACCGAACATAAAGAAAAACTCAAAAAATGCATAATAGGTAATATTCAACAAACCCAAAATAGTTCTGCCATTATAATATTATGCGGAAATATCAATAAAGTCCAAGATGCCTCCTATATTTATAATAATAAACTAAAAAATAAAAATATCACATTAACTCAAAAAAAAATTATCTTAAATCAAATCCAAAAAAATTATCATAATATGAATAAACACAAATTAAAAAATGAAATTTTTTTTGAATGCGGTTTAATCGCAGGGAATCTCGCTATTACTTTACAAAACTTTAACTATAATACTTGTTTTATGGGAGGTTGCCATTTTGATAAATTGAATGAATTATTCAATATAGACAACAAATACATACCTATTATTCTGATAGCTGTAGGTCGAAATAATCAGAAAGATCTAATCGAATCTAAAATAAATAAAAATATTGAAAACTCGGTACCTTTCAAACTTGATATAAATGATTTTGTTCATTTTTTATAAATTTATTATTAAAAAATAGATTTATTTTGTCAAAAAATATTTAAATCAATAAAAAAATAAAATATCAAATAAAAACTTTGTTCCTTTATTATTAAGAATAATCTAGTTCTTATTCCGACCGACCATTGAGTAGTTTTAGTTTTATTTTATTGGCGCTAATTCGAAGATTCCTTTAATGACAACGATAAAGTCATTAGTATAACTAATATATATTATTCTCTTAAGTTGGGAGTTTATATAAATTAAGATATCTGTCAATTTAAAAATTTACATTTTTAATTTTTTTTGTAAATCTTTTCGCATTATAAGTTTTAATTTGTTTCTAATTTTCTTTCGTTAACAAAATGTTAATTTTCTTATCAATGCATTGTAAATAAACAATTGATAAAAGAAGATTTATCCATATACTTGAAGAGAATCAGATAATGATGTTCATATCTGATATCCTTCAGTGATAACTGTTTTTTTAACCATTGCTTTATAGTTTTTAAATTAAAAAATAATATTTATCAAATAATTGATTTTTTGCATGTTAAACCTGGTAAAGGTTCTGCTTTTGTTAGAAGTAAATTAAAAAATTTAAAAACAGGTGGTATTATAGAATATACTTTTAA
>NZ_JAOSIQ010000008.1:0-14913 GCF_030586845.1 Candidatus Phytoplasma bonamiae
TCAACAGAAAAAGGTATTTTGTTGATTGAGAAATTTATTCATGTAAGTGAATAGTTGATCAGGATATTAAAATACTTAAATATTTATTTTAAATAATAAAATAATATTATAAAGAAAAAAGGAGATGAAATTATAAAAGTAAAATCATCAATATAATTATCAGTCCGAACATTGTCAAAGTATAAACTAAATTAACTGACAAGGTTAACAGCACGGAAAATGCGAAGTTTGTCAGAAGATCAATTTCTAGAGAAATTCATCACGCAAGAACCGTTAGAGATACTAACCGGAGAAGGGCAATGGATAAACAACAATTGTCCTTTGTCAGATTTGTCATCTTCAAAGAAGTAACTAATAAAGATATGATATCGGATTATGCTAAAAGAACAAAAGGTCAATAAATAAACATTTAACCAGTGGCGACACGAAGTTAAACCCTGAAGAGGGATAAATTATGGAAAGCGGTGTGCTTGGAAACTTGCTCGCGCCGTTTGGACGGGGGCTGTTTGTAATAGTTGATAGGAACATAAATCTTATCAATGAAACGCAAATAATCTATTCGTATTTATGGCCTATTACTTGTAACAATAATAATTGCCTTATTAAAAAAAAACACAATTCATTGTGCGGAGATGAAGTAACGTTACAAATTTTTTTTAATGCTGGTTTTATTAATTCAATTCGGCATGAAACAAAAGGTTGTTCTATAATATGCGCTTCGTCATCTATCATGTCAATTTCTTTATCTAATCAAACATTTGCGCAAAGTTTAAATATTATTAATAATTTTATAAATATGTTACAAAAGAAATCTTTTGATATTTCTGTTTTGGGATCAGATTTGTTATTATTTGAAGCAATTACTAATATTCCTAATAAATTAAACTGCACTATTATTCCTTGGTTATTAGCATTGGATTTAATACAAAATTATTTTAATAATGTTAAGTTAAGTTAAAAATATATTTTTGGAATAAATATGTATAATAAATATTATTTAAAGAGAGTTTTAATATTCTATGATTTTATCATCTAATAATAGTATTTTCAAAAAAATGATGAAATTATCATCTAAAAAATACCGAGATTTATATGAAGAATTCCTTGTGTTTGGCAATCATCTTGTGCAAGAAGCTGTTAAAAAAGGAATAGTAGTAAGTTTATATACTATTAATCCTGAAAAAGAAGCAGGTTTATTTATTAAAAAATCTTTAATGAAATTATTAAATAATAATCATATCTTATATTCGCAGGTAGCTATTTGCAAAATGTTAAAATCATCTTTATACGATGATAAAATACTTATTTTAGATAGTGTTCAAGATCCGTCTAATGCTGGACTTTTATTAAGAAGCGCTTGTGCTTTTGGATTTAAAACTATTTTTTTTAGTAATAATAGTGTAGATATTTATAATGAAAAAACCATTCAAGTTAGTCAAGGAGCTATTTTTAATTTAAATTTTTATCGCGGCAATTTAGCTAATTTTTTATTTTTTTTAAGAAAAAATAATTATTTTGTTATAGGTTCTTGCGTTCGTGAAACTAATTTTTTGTCTAATTCTTTAGCAGATTGCGGCATGATATATAATAAAATTGCTTTAATATTAGGGAATGAAGGCAAAGGTATTTCTGATGTTGCTCGTAAAAATTCGGATTCTCTAATCTCCATCTCTACTACGGATTTAGTAGAAAGTTTAAATGTAGCTATAGCTGGAAGCATTATTATGTTTTGTATTTATCACTCAATAAATAAATGATTTTTTTATATTTTAACTTAAATATAGTGAATATAATTATTATTTAAGTTTTAAATTTTTATTAAATAATCTTTTTTTGATCATAATAATTTCTTCTTTATAGATAGGCTTTTCGTTCACAAAAGGTGTTTCTAAAATTTTAGGAATATTATCGAATAATGGGAAATATATAATTTTTATTAAAGCTTCGAAGCCTATTTGACCATATCCAATATTTTCATGTCGGTCTTTTTTACTACCTAAATAATTTTTAGAATCATTAATATGTAGAACGGACAAGTATTTTAAATTAATAATTTTGTCAAATTGTTTTATTATATTTTCAAATTGGTTTTTAATATCATAACCAGCATCAAATACATGACAAGTATCAAAACAAATAGAAATTCTCTTTTTATCTTCTATTAAATTGATAATATTTTTTAATTCTTGAAAATTCGAACCAATTTCATTGCCCTTTCCTGCCATAGTTTCTAATGCTATTTTAGTTTTTAGATGAGAAGTATTTTTAAAAATTTTGTTAATACCTTGGGCAATCCATTCAATGGCTTCTAATTTATTTTTGTTTAGATTATTGCCTGGATGTATTACCATTTGAGGAATTCTCATTTGAGCAAATCGATTTAATTCTTGGATTAAAAATTTGATAGCAAACTCCCTTTTATCTAAAACAGGATTTGCTAAATTAATAATATACGGCGCGTGACCTACTAAATAATTAACATTAATATTGTGTTTTTTCATTTCTGATAAAGTTTGATCAATATCATTTGTTGTAATAATATTTCTTTTAGTATTTTGAGGAGGACCCGAGTATAACATAAAAGTATTTGAATTAAATGATAAAGCTTGTTCTAAAGATCCTAAATACATTTTAGGTTTTTTAAATGATACGTGACTTCCTATTATTAACATATATATTATTTTGTTATCTTTCTGGTTGAAATATATTTTTTATTTTTGGATATTTTATTTATATTTCGATTATTTTGGGGAGCAATTAAAGAATATTGGTTTTTTTTATTATTAAATTGAATTTGTTTAAATGAAATATTTAATTTTTTTTGTATTTCATTAAGGAATAATTCATCTTTTTCGGTCATTAAAATTATTATATCTCCTGATTTTTCCATTCTTCCCGTTCTGCCGTTACGATGTTGAAAAAAATCTAAATTTTTATGGGGCAAATCATAATGTATGACCAAATCTATATCTAAGTCTAAACCTCTTGCCATAATATCGCTTGCTATAATATATTGATATTTGGCTTTTTGGATATCATTTATATATTGTTTTCTTTTTTTAGTATTTAATGCTGAAGAAAAGCAAATAACTTTTAAATTTTTTTGAACCATTGCTTCATAAATTTTGGCTTGTTCTTTAATGTTGGAAACAAAAATAATAGAAATATAAGGATTAATATTTTGAGTTAAATGTATTAAAGTTTTTAATTTTTGTTCTGATGTAGTTAAAAGATTATAATAATTTAATTTTAATTTATGTTCTTTGGTAGTATTTAAAAATAAATTTTTGCCAAAATATTTATTTATGAAAGGTTTTAATTTATCGGTTATAGAAGCAGATACTATTATAATTTTAGGATTACATTTTGTTAATATTATATCTAAGATGGATAAAGAATCTTGATCAAATAGCATATCTGCTTCTTCTAAAACTAAAAAATCGAGTTTATGAATTTTTAGTAATTTGTTGCTAAGAACATATTCATTTAATTTGCTTAAAGTTGTTATGAGCAAAGGAGGTTGTTTTTTTTTAAAATGATCTGATATTTTTTGTTTATTTATGCCACCATATAAAATTTTAATATTTGCTATCTTAGGTTCTATTTTTTTTAACATATTCAATATTTGCCAACCCAGTTCATTGGTAGGAGTAATTATGATGGCTTGTATTGTATTTTTTTGCCAATTTATTTTTGATAATATAGGTAATAAGTAAGCATGAGTTTTTCCGGTTCCTGTAGGAGCAACGCATACTAAATGATAAGGTTTTTCGAAATTGTTAAACATTTGTTTTTGTATAGGTGTTATTTGAAGAAAATTTAGTTGTTTTAATTTTTGCTTTATATATTGTTGTTTCAAAGTAATTAAATTTCCTTTGTTTTAAATTTTTATAAATTATTTTTTGTCAGTTAATTTTAATATATGTTAGAATATTATTATTGTTAATTATTATATAAATTGAATTAAATATTTGATTTATTATTTATAATTTATCTTTATATGTCGTTGATCTTTTTATCAAAAAGTATTCAGTTTAATTAATATTTATATTAAAAAAGATAATAATTTTAAGAGGTTAATAATTTTTATGTTTTGGTTTTTAAATAAAAATAAAAAAGTTAATTCATCGAATTGCAACAAACGTTTTAGTAATCAACCAAAAGTTGAAAATATAGTTAATAGAAAAAAAAATGTATCGTTGAAATTTTCCAAAAACCGAATTTTCGTTAATATTATTTCGATTTTGATCGTATTAATTATATTTGTAACTATTGTTGTTATCCCTGTAGGTTATTTTATTTATTTGATTTTTCAGAGGTAAATCTAAATTTTTTTTATATTCAATAATAACTAATTTAATCTTGATTAGATATAAGGTTATTGATAAATAAAAATCCATCGAAAAAAGATATTTTTTCGACGGTTTTGTTATTTTATATTTCTTAATCAATAATTTTATTTTAAAAATAAATGTTTTTGTTTAAATTTATTTTTATCTTTTTTGTGTTTTAATAATTTTAATTATTTATTATTCTTTATTTAAGAATATATTATTTAAATTAGTTTCTACTTGCTCCCAATTAATAATATGAAAAAAAGCTTCAATATAATCTTGACGACGATTTTGAAAATCTAAATAATAGGCATGTTCCCAAAGATCTAAACCTAAAACAGGGTGACCTAAATTATGAGTTGTATCTTGATTACTGGTGGTTATTATTTCGGATAAATTATTATTTTTAATAATCCACCATACCCAACCGCTACCAAAAAGATTTAAAGCTTTATTGGTAAATTGATTTTTAAAATTATCTAAATTTTTATAATCTCTTTTTATAATTTTTTGTGTTTCATTTAATAAAATTATTTCATTTGTTGTTTTTGGTTTTAAAATTTTCCAGAAAAATGAATGATTAAAATGACCTCCTCCATTATTATGAACAGATTCTCTAATTTCTTGAGGTATTGACGATAAATTTGTTAATAAATTATTTATATTATCTTGAATATTAGGAAATTTTGATAAAGACATATTTAATTTATCAATATAGGTTTGATGATGTTTTTGATGATGAATCATCATTGTTTTTGTTGTTATAAAGGGTTCTAATTCGTTATAGTTATAGTTTAAGGTAGGTAGTTGATATTTCATATTTAGATATTATTTCTCCTTTTTTATTTTAAATTTGTACAAAAATATTTTTAAATAAGTTAAATCATTCTTTATTATAACATGTTTAAAACAAAGATAGTTATTTGTAAATTTAACATGGATTTGAAATGTATCTAATATATAAAATAATATTTTGTTTTTTAGATATAAAAATTTTGTTTTATATCTAAAAATTAAATAAGATAAAAAATCATTAATTTTATTGTGATAAACATAATTATTCAGAAAGAAGTTAAATTCAATTTATGTTAAATAAAAATAACTGTATAAAAAACACACGAAATATTATTAAACAATTAATTTTAGGTTCGAATTTAATTTCGATTTCTTGGGTTTTATTTAATTTAAATAAATATTCTGTTTTAAGTAAAATTAATAAAATTCCTGTAATTAATTCTAATTTATGGTTATTTTGGCACTTACCTTTATTTTTTTTGGGTTTTTTTTTAAATATTAATTATTTAATTTTGTTTTGGTTCATTTATATTTTTATAGATTGTTTCTTTTATTCGGTACCCAGTTATTTGGTAACTTATGAATATTTAAAAATTAATTATAATTTTTGTATTTCTGATAAATATTTTTTTGTTATTAGCAATATTGTTTTCGGTTCTTTTATACCCAATCTATTTTTATTAATAAGTTGTCTGTTGAATTATCGTTATGTTAATAAAAAACGCATTTTTATTTTTGGTTTGTTGATTATTATTTTACAATCTATTTCTCGTATCTTAAATGGTTATTTAAATTATTGGGATATTATTAAAATTACTTTTTATCGATATAATTATTTTTACTCAGATTTTGTTATAAATATTTTATTTTGTTGTTTTAATATTATTCCTATTATTATTAACGGTATAATTAATTGTTTATCATTTGGATTTTTATATAAAAAAGTTCAAAGTATATATATTATGAATTAATTTAATAAAATTTATATAAAAGAATTAAATGTATGCAAGATGTTATCGATTTAATTCATTGGAAATAAAAATTTATTATCGTTTTGTTTCAAGTGAAGATAATTTTTTCAAATTAAATTATTTATTTTATGGTATTATTAATAATAAAATAATTATTTTTTTAACTATATTTAGATTCTTATTTAAATTAGTAATTGTAATTTTCAAGATAGTTAATTTGTTAAAGTTTGTGCTGATTATTGTTACTGGTACTCGTTTAGATTAAGATCGATATAAGTTTCACTTTATTTTCTTAAATTTTAAAATTACAAAAACTTTTAATAAATATTTTTGATTTTTTAATTTTTTTAGGAAAAATATATAGTAATTAAAAATATTTATTTTAATATCTAAAATAAAAAATTTTTATTATTTACTATTGAGAATATAAAATATTTATTTTTATTAAATATTGAAAAAATTTTTATTTTTAATTAAAAAATTTTCAATAAGATTGAAAGGAAAATATAATGATTTCTTCTTTTACAGAGTTAAATTTATTAACTCAAATTCAAGAAGCTTTAAAAGAGCTTAATTTTATTAATCCTACTCCTGTACAGGCTTTAGTAATTCCCAAAATGATTCAAGGTATTGATATTGTAGCTCGTTCTCAAACAGGAACAGGTAAAACCTTTGCTTTTGGTATCCCAATGATTCAAAAAATTGATGCTCAAAATGCTCAAATTCAAGCTTTAGTACTGTGTCCTACACGTGAGTTAGCTTTGCAAGTTTTTACGGAAATTAATAAATTGTTGAAATTTTATTCTGATATCAGAACTGCTGTTATTTATGGTGGCGAAAAATATTTTAAACAATTTAGCGCTTTAAATAAAAAACCTCATATTATTGTAGCTACTCCCGGAAGAATTTTAGATTTGTTAAAACAGCAAAAAATAGATTTATCTCATGTTAAATTATTAGTTTTAGATGAAGCTGATGAAATGTTAAAAATGGGATTTCAAGAGGATGTAGAAGATATTTTAAAGACTATTCCTTCAGAAAGGCAAACAGCTTTATTTTCTGCTACAATGCCGGATTTCATTAAAAAAATAGCTGCAAAATATCAAAAAAATTCTCAAATTTTAGAAATATCTAATAAAAATGTTGCAGTTAAAAGTATTAAACAATTTTATTTTATTGTTTCGGATATAAATAAAAATTTAGTTTTAGAACGTTTATTAGATTATCAAAATCCTGATTCTGTTATTATTTTTGCTAATACCAAAAGAAATGTTGATAATATAACTGATTATTTACAAACAAGAAATTTTTTAGTAGATGCCTTGCATGGAGATTTGAAACAAAACCAAAGACAATATGTTCTTAATAATTTTCGTAATAAAAAAATTAAAATTTTAGTCGCTACCGATGTAGCTGCTCGAGGTTTAGATATTTCTGATGTTCAAATGGTTATTAATTATGATTTATCTAATGATTACGAAAGTTATGTTCATAGAATAGGTCGTACTGGAAGAGCTGGAAAATCAGGTGTTTCTTATAGTTTTATTAATGTTAGACAAAAAATTAAATTAAAAAAATTAGAATATTATTTAAAAGACAAATTATTATTAGCTGAAATTCCTAAGATTGAAGAGATTTATCAACAACAAGATCAATTATTTCGAGATAAAGTTGTTCAATTAATAGAGAATTATCAAAATAATAATTTATCAGTTGATGTGTCTTTAATAGATAATTTAGTTAAAAAATATGATCATGAATTAATTATTAAATCTTTATTACATTATATATCTCCTTGTCGTAAACAATATGAAAATATTGTTATACGAAATGTTTCTAATTATAATAATGATGATTTTGCCAAAACATCTTATATTAAAAATAATCGTATTAATAATAATGATTATTCTAAAAAATATGAACAAAATAATATTAACATGACAAAATTAATTATTAATATTGGTAAAAACGATCGTGTTTATAATCCTGCCACTTTTTTACAAATTTTATATGATAAATTTAATATTTATAGAAAAAATATTGGTTATATTCAGCATTTTGCTGATAAAACAATTTTTGAAATTAATAATAATTTTGTTAATAAAATTAAGTCTAAAAAAGATATTTATTGGGAAAATAAATTAATAATTATTAGCGATGATTTAGGTAATCATGCTAACAATAAATATAAGAATTAAATAAAAAATTTTCATTTATTTTTTAATTTATTTATTTGAGGATTATCTAATTAATTATATATTTCAATAAAAAAGTCAAATTGTTTTTATCCTTATGGAAATAGCAATTTGACTTTTTTTATTATGTGTTGGATTTTATAACTTATTAATGTTAATTATTGGAGTTTATTTTTATTTTCATAATGTTTAATTATTGAATAATGATTTAAATTTTTCTTATTAATTCATTCGAAAACTTTTGTATATTTCAAAATTTGAGTTAAACTTGATAATGATATGTAAATAATACTTATAATAATAAAAGGCGTTATAGTATCGTAAGTAATAGCTATATTGCGTTGTGCAGTCCATAATAAATTTGGCAATCCAATAATAGAATATAAAGCGGTTTCTTTTAAATTTATTACAAATTGATCCCATATATTAGGTATTTCTCTTTTTAAAATTTGTTCTAATATAATATACCTAAAGACTTGTTTTGAACTTAAACCTAGAGCATAAGCAGCTTCTATAGGTCCGGATTCTAAAAAATTAATTTGTCTAGACATGTTATTTAAAAAATGGCATGCGTTATTAAGGAAAGTTATAGTTAATGAAATACAAAAAATCCCTATTAAACCTTTCAAAAAAAATATTTTTTGTATCAATAAATTATACATTAAGACAACTTGAATAGTAATAGGGATAGCTTTTGTAATATGAATACATAAAATTAACATACAATTTATTATTTTTGGAATAACTTTTCCAGAAGTTTGGCACCATATTTTGAAAGGTAAAAATATTAATGCTAACAAGAAACCTAATAAGATAGCATCTATAGCCAATGTTAATGATATATAAAAACTGTCTTGATATGTTTTAATTATATTTATAATTTTATTTCCAAATTTATTATTTTGTTGTTTTTGTTGGTTATCATTTATGTAAGTTTTGATAGCTTTTTCACGTAAATTTTCCATTATATTAGGATCATCTTTTTTAATTTTATCAATTTGTTTTGCTATTTCTTGGTATAATTTTTGGTTTTTATGGTTGATAAAAATACCTAAAGGATAATGAAAATCTTTATTTTGAGTATTTTTTTCTTTATTTATTAATTTTAAAGATTTAAATTTATTTTTATCATTTGCTTTTAAAGAAGTCATTAAATTTATAACAGGGTGTTCAAAAAGAAATAAATCAACACGTTTTTGTTCTACTTCGTTAATACAATTTACTAAATCTTCTTTTGGATTTAATTTGTCTAAATTTAATTTGTTTAATATTTCAATATCATAAATAGAACTGGCTGTAGTTGTTGCGCTAATATTGCCGTGCATTTTAGTTAAATTTTTTAAATCTTGAACAGTAATTTCTGTTTGGTTTATGTAATTTTTAAATTTATGATTATCTTTTCTAATTAAAAAACCTATTTCAGAATTATCATATTCTATAGTATTCATTTTTTTTTTACGTTCTTCTGTAATATTCATGTTACCGATAGCAGCATCAACAACTTCTTGGTTAACTTCATTTAAAATACCAGGAAAATTTAATGATTTTATTTTCAATTGTTTATTCATGTTTTTGGTTATTTTTTCAAACAAAAAAATATCAGAACCACTAACATATGTTCCTGTTTCGGTAAGAAAACTATTAGGATTAGAAGAATCACTATCAAAACAAAAAGGCGGAGAATTACTTACTACTCCTAAAATAATACTATCGGAAGATTGCTCTTGAAAACTACAAATTTTAAATAATTTATAATGTAAAAATATTATTATTATAATAAAAATAAAAATTTTTAAGATTTTTCGAAGTTTTAATTGAAACATTAAAATAAGTTCTCTTTCGTGAATTTTTTAGGATTAAATTTGGTAATTTATACAATAATTAATAGTTTAGTGTATAAAAATTCATAATGTTGAATAAGTTCTTCTTTGTAATATAATATTATTTTTTTTCTTGTTCGAAAAAATATTTAATTTTAGGACATTTATTTAATCTGAAAATATCATTTAAATTGCCTTTTTCTGAAATTTGACCGTTTTCTAATAAATAAATTTTATTTGAAACTTTTTTTGCAAATTGCAATTCATGAGTCACAATAATAAGCGTTATATTATGTTTATCAACTAAATTTTTTAATAATTTTAATATTTCTTGAGCTGATTCTGAATCTAAAGCTGAAGTGGGTTCATCAAGTAAAATAATTTTAGGATCCATACAAAGAGTTCTTGCTATAGCTACCCGTTGTTTTTGCCCTCCGGAAAGTTTTTGAACATTTTCGTAAGCAAATTTATCCATTCCTACTTCTTTTAATTTTTTGAAAGCCTTTCGAGAAGCCTCTATATAAGGCATTTTAAAAACACATCTCAATGCTAGACAACAATTTTCTAAAACAGTTTTTTCTGAAAACAAATTAAAATGTTGAAAAACCATTCCTATTTGTATTCTTAAATTAGTTAAGGAAGTATTAGGATCTAGAAGATTATAATTATTAAAAAATATTTTTCCTGAATCTGGTCTATTTAATAAATTTAAACATCTTAATAAAGTTGATTTTCCTGAACCAGATCGGCCAATAATAGAAACTATTTCTTGTGGTTTTATTTTTAAATTAATATTATTTAAAATTATTTCTTTATTAAAAGAACTTTTTAGGTTTTTAACTTCTATTATATATTTCATTATAATTTTTATGCTCCTTTTGGATTATATAAAATTTAATTTATTTAGTTAGATGGAATGTTTTCGATATTATTTCCCAAGATTTAATGAAAATTGGTTTTTTAATTTTTAAAATTTTATAAAAAAAAATGATGTTTGTCAAATTTTAAAGAAATTAAATAAAATATTTTATTCCATAAAAGTAAAAATTTTGATACAATCCTTATAGTTATTATTAAAATATAATTGGATTTTGTATGATTTAATATTTTAATAAAATGTAATGTTTTATATTTATATTTATTTATTGTTTAGTAGTTAGTTAAATTTTTTATTTTTTAAACATTTTTTAGATATTATAAAATTAAATATTAATTTGAGATTATGATTATAAAAACAAAGTTATTTATTTATTTAGAATTTAAATTAATGATGAATAAGTTAATTGAATAGATTAATTAAAACGAATGTTAGATTAATATAAATTCGGAAAATAATTTATATAAAAGAAAATGGGTGTTGCAATTATGAATAAACAAAAACAAATAATTAGAAGAAGAAAAATTTTTTTATTATCGATTTTGATAACTTCTATTTTATTTTTTATCGTGTTTTTTTGTATGGGAAAAATTTTAGGTCATATCGAGCAACAACATGGAGAAGTCGTTTCGGATGTGAGTAAAGCTTTAGAAAATAATTTAGAATCAGGGCAACAAGATTTAATTTCGAATGTTAAAAATTATGCAGAAAAATCTTGTAATGACGTTGCAGAAAAAATTAAAAGCCAAGTAGATATAATAAGTGAATATTTCAAAGAATCTTTAGATGATTTGAAAGAAAATGCTCAAATTCGTTTATATAAATGTATTGATGAGTTGGAGCAACATACAAAAAAACACGCTAGTCAAACTTTTGATCAAATTTTAGGTCCTCAAATTGAACAAAATTTAATGGATCTAAAATCTAGTATTTTGAATATTTTGTCTAATTGGTTATCTAATTCTTTTAACTTTGGTAGTACTTGGAATTTTTTAAAATCTTTATCTCCGTCGTTTTTTACTAAATCGAATACGCCAGCAAATAATAATGATTTAAATAACGATAATAAGCCAAAAAATAATAATGATTTAAATAATAATAATAAATTTGGTAGTACTTGGAATTTTTTAAAATCTTTATCTCCGTCGTTTTTTACTAAATCGAATACGCCAGCAAATAATAATGATTTAAATAACGATAATAAGCCAGAAAATAATAATAATTTAAATAATTTGAATGATAATAATTATCAGGAGATAGAAATGAAATAATTTAGCTAAATTTAACTATTAATGTTTTTATTCTTATAAAAATTAATAAATTGTATTTTATTATTTTATTTTATTAAATATATAGTTAAAACTGAATTTTTAAAATAAATTATTTAAAATTAAAATAAATAAATTTTTACTAATTTTAAAAAATTTTCGATATTTTAAATAACTTGAAATTGGGAGTGCCTTTTTTTTCTTGTTATTTATTTTTTAACAGGATAGTGCTAATTTATCATTTTTTCTATTGATTTATTTTGGTTATGCACTGTTTTAATATATTAAATTTGTTTTTCATTAATTTATTGGTTTATTTTGTTTTAATAATTTTTAATTAAAGAAATATTTTTTATTTTATTATCTATCTATTTTCTTAAAATTTGTTTATAATATTAGATGTAGTAGTTATCTAATTAAAAATTTCATTTTAAAAAGTTATGATTACTACAAAAATTAAAAAAATTATTTTGATAAAATGTAGTGTATTGTTTTTTTGTTTATTAATTTTAATTTTTAATTAAATTTAATAAATATTTGATTTTGAAAATTTGAATTTGAACATTGAAAAAATTATATTTTAATTAAACAATTAATAAATTTAATTATTTAGTTTTTGTCAAAAGCACAAAAACATTGAATTATTAAAATTTTATAATTTTAAATTAATTATTAAAGAAGGAAAATAATAAATATAAATACTGAACAAAGAAAAATTATTTCATTAAAAAATGTTAAAAAAATAGCTGTTATTATGTTTGTTTTAATGATTATAGGGTTATTAACATTTATTTTTTTAAAGCCAATAAATACATCATTTATGTTTACTGATTCTAAAGAAAATTTGACATCAGGAGATATTTCTTCTGAAGTTTCTCGAGCGAACATGGATAATGAAAAATCAGTGCCTTTAGAAGAAAAAAATAATCATGATCTTGATTATGTTTCTGTAAAGGATTACAATAGTGAGATTTTAGAGGATTTAAGTAATTCTGAAATTGCAAGTATCATAGGTAAATCCGAAACTCCATCTGAAGTTCTATCTTCTTTAACTAACGCAGATACTAAAGAAGAGACAATACAAACTAATGTTATTAAATCATCTAAACCTAAATTTAAAATTCGTTCGTTTTTTAAACCATTTCGTAATATTAGAACAAATTTAAAAAAATTAAACAAATTTAATTCTAGAAATAATCTTGTAAATCATAATCTTGATTTTGAACCAGATTATGCTACTATTACAAAAAATAAAAATTTAGACAAAATGACAAATTTGTCTGCTATTAACTTTTGTGAAGTAATTGAAACTCCAAAAGCTATTTAAATAACTTTAGATTAAACATTTATTTAATAATATTTTAATAATTATTTATTGCACAAAATTTTTAAATAAAAGTTAATATTAATTTTAAGGAGGAGGTTAAAAATAATTTTCTTATTTGGAAATTTTTTAATAAAGTTCCTTTAAATTACATTTAACATTATTAATTTAAATAATTAATATTTTAAATTACATTTTATAAATTGTATTTCAGTGGTAAAAAAGATCTTGAAAATAGGTCTTTTTTATTTATTTTTGTCTTTTTTTTATGCTTTATAACATTTTTGATTTCTTAATATAAAAAAAATTGTTAAATTTTTTTCATCATATTTATTAATTTTAATTTGGCTATATTCATTAGAAAGATATCGGTCGAAATAAGGTTTCCTTTGGTATGAAAATTAAAAAAAATTATTTATTTTTTTTTATTTTTTTTTGTTTTTTTAAAATTTTATTTTTTTTATTTTTGTATAAAATGGTAATTAAAGCTAAAAATATTAATTTAGTGAATTTTTCTTTATGTAACTCAAAATTTTTACAAGAACAAGAGATTAATTTTGAAACTGAATTGAAAAACATTGATACTAGAGAATTTAAGGTTTTATCCAAAATTAAAGAATCTTTTCCTCAATATTTTCAAGAATCTAACGAGGATAAAAATAGTTTTTTATTGAATCAAGTTTTATTATTAATTTTAGGAGAATTGAAAAATCATAATTCTCAGTGGTTTAATAAATATAAAGAATCAAATTTGATTTTTAAAGAATATTTATCAATTTTAGAAAAATATGATTTATTTAACGAATTTGGATACAAAATAGAAGAAATAGTTTTTGACCCTAATAAATATATTTTTATTCTTCCTGGTAATTATAATGAATTTAATAACTATGATAAATATTTGTTTTATAAACAAAATTCTTTTAAAATAGATACAAAGGGGTTTTTTTGGCGTAATTGGTATCCTAAAAATTTGTTATTTATATCTAAAAGTTATTTAGATATTATTTTAAAAATGAGTACAACAATTTGGGAATTAAAAAACGATCCAATTCAACAATCATTGATAGAAGAAGAATTAAATATATTTCTTAAAAAACATCTTTTATTGTCTAAAGCTGATACAGATTTTCATTTCATGAAAAATAAAATAAAAAAATTAAAAAATTCTTCTAATAGCGAAAATCAAATAATTTATAGTTTAACTCGAAAAATCCGAGAGAAAGAAGAACAATACCGTCAACAAATGAATTTATCTGAAGAGGAACGTCAACAGTTAAAAACAGACATTGATAAACTTAGAGATCAATTAACTGATAGTCAAAGTCA
>NZ_JAOSIQ010000008.1:15010-22954 GCF_030586845.1 Candidatus Phytoplasma bonamiae
ATGAATTAACTAATATTCGAGAGGAATTAAAGAAAGATCTTCAACTCAATAAAGACACTGTTGATCAACTTACATCGGAATTAGATATTTTAACTGGTAAACATACTACATTAAATCATGATTTGGATCAAGTAAAACAAGAGAATCAAATTTTAAACGCTCAAAACGCACAATTAAAAAATCAATTAATAGATTTAAAAACAGAAGTTAGTTTGTTAAAAAGTCGTATCGCCGAACAACGCGGAATGATCGATTCAATAAGTCATCTTATGTCTGAAACTCGCAAACAACAACACGAGTTAGACGGAAATCTTAATTCTTTAACTCGAAAAATCCGAGAGAAAGAAGAACAATACCGTCAACAAATGAATTTATCTGAAGAGGAACGTCAACAGTTAAAAACAGACATTGATAAACTTAGAGATCAATTAACTGATAGTCAAAGTCAAATTGACAGCCAAAAAAAGACTTTAGAGAAAGCACAACAAGATTTACAAACAACTTCTAATGAATTAACTAATATTCGAGAGGAATTAAAGAAAGATCTTCAACTCAATAAAGACACTGTTGATCAACTTACATCGGAATTAGATATTTTAACTGGTAAACATACTACATTAAATCATGATTTGGATAGAATGATGACAAAAAATAACATTTTTTTAATTAGTTTTACTGATATATTTTTTGATAGTTTGAAATCGATTACATCTTCGTTCTTAAAACAGTTAGATAAACAAAAATCCGAAAACATTAAAAAGGATTTTTTAAATGTGTCTGCCCAAAAATTTGTTAAAGATACTTCTCAAATGCCTTTATTCGGGGAATTAATTGGTATGAAAAAAGAAAAAGCTCAATTACAAGATTATTTAAATTATCTCCGAGATGCTAATAAATATTCAAATATGGGTATGAAAAAACCTCCTAAAGGTATTATATTATATGGTCCTCCAGGCACAGGTAAAACTCATTTAGCTGAAGCATTTGCTCGAGAGTCAGGGTTATCCGTGTTTGCTTTATCATCTTCAGATTTTTCGAAAACTTATGTAGGGGAAGCTCCAAGATTAATAGAAAATCTTTTTATAGAAGCTCGTAAAAAATTTCCTAGTATTATTTTAATAGATGAATGCGAAAGTGTTTTTCGTTCTCGTGCTAGTGATTCTTTGACTAATGATCATGGTAATGTTGTAGCTGCTTTTTTATCTTATTTAGAAGGCGTTCATGAAGATAAAGAGAAACCTGTGTTTATCGTTGCTATGACCAATATATTAGAAGAAATAGATTCAGCTATTTTGAGTCGTTTTGATAAACGTATTAAAGTTGATTTATGGGATCTTCCTTCTATTCAAGAATTTTTAAAATTAAAAGCTATAAATTATAAGTTAGATTTAATGGCTTATGATTATTTGATCAATTATATCCCTAACATTATATTCAAATTTAATTATGACGAATTGAAAACTCCTCGTGGTTTAATTAGTTTATTAAATCAAGCTGTTACTATATCTCAAAGAACAAATCATCAACATTCTTATGTAACATTAATTGATTTACAATTATCTTTAGATTTAAAATTAGGTCTTAGTAAGGTTAATTGGGAAAATCACCAACATAAAGCTAATTCTTGGCAAGATTTGGTTTTTATTAAAGAATATAACGGCATTTCTATAAAACAACTTTTCGAAGATAATGATTTTGAAAAATCAGAATTAGAATATTACGAATTAATTAAAAATAATATCCAAAAGAATAAAAAACCTGTTTATATTTCTTTAAAAAAAGATGTCGGTTATTTTTATGATATTGATTTAAATAATAATATGTGGCCTTCTAGTTTATTAGGTTTTTATTTGGATGTTCAAGAAGATGTTATAATCGATAATTTAGATAATTTAAAAATTTTCAATCCAGAAGATATTTTAAGGTTATATATTCAAAAATGTAATTATAAAATTAATCGGATATATTTTGTTTGGGATTTATTTAAACGAAAAGAAATTGACTTTGTATTATTGAAAAAATGGGAAATTTTTGTGAAAAAATATCCTTTTTTAAAAACACAATATCATATTATGAGAGATGAAGTGAATCCCAAAATTAATTCTTTAAATGATTTAGAATTAAATCGATTATTTAATGATTGGATAAAACAATTTAAAAATAAATGGATTCAATTAATACTTCCTAAAATGAAATTATCTGAAAAAACTATTTATGATTTGTTTAATTTAAATATTGTTAATTTGATCGAAGAAGAAATTAATTTGTGTTTGCAAGAACAGAATCTTTCTGAAGAAAATTGTTTAGAAAAGATTGTTATGCGCTTGAATGAAAATTTTTATAATTTGTTTAAAGATTTTATTCGTACTAAAACTATTGAAATAATTAATAATATGAATTTAAATAAAAAAATATTTTCTTCATTTCAAATTGAACAAATTAAAGAATATTTAAAAAAAATAACTATTCAAGAATTTGAAAAGGATTTTGATTCATTTAATCAAAACAATATTTCATCTGAAGAAATTTTAATAAAAATATTTATTAATCAAGAAAAATATTTTCATCAACAAGATAGTTTATATTATAAACTTTGGCAAGAAAAAATATATAAATATTTAGATATTTCTTTGCCTATTTTTGAACAATTCAAATTAAAACAATATTTAATTCAGCACTTAATTAAAACTTATTTCCAACAAGATCTAGAATTAGATAATATTATTGAACAATTAAATGAAAAAATTGATTTTTATCAACGACAGTTTGAACAAAAATTAGAAAAAAAAATTAATAAAATTATAAATCAATATTTTTCATCTCATTATTTTCAAGATTATCCTGATTTTGAAACTCTTGATTTCATCAATAAAAGAGCTAATATATGGATTAATCATAATTTAAGATCAGACGAAACAATTAAATCAGAACAAGAAATTGAAAATATGGTTTTTAATTTTTTACAACAATATGCAAAAGATATAATTAATAATAAGCAAAAAAATAATTTTTTTGTAGAAAATAATTTTATGAAAATTATTATTTTTATTTTTTTGTTGTTGTGTATTTTTTATTTGTTACGTTCCAATAATTTGAAAAAATAAATTTAACATTAATCAATTTTAATTTTCCGTTTTAGAACGGAGAATTATATTTGATAAATAAAAAATAATATTTTTTTTATTTATTGATTTATATTTGTTATAATTTACGTCGTATTATTTTTTTAAAATAAAATTTATAAAAATAATAATAAATTTTCATTGGAGCAGTACTCAAGAGGCTATAAGAGGCATCTCTGCTAAGGATGTAGTTCAAGAAATTGATGCAAGGGTTCGAATCCCTTCTGCTCCGCCATTTTTATTTGTTGGATGATGTAATACAATTAAATATAAAAAAATAAAAACACTCTTTAATTTATAATCATTTTAAAGAGTGTTTTTTATTTTATTTTTTAATATTTATAAATGATTTGTATTTGGATTTTTTTTATTAAATTGATAAATTACAAGTAAAAATATTACCGTTATTAAAACGCATAATAAATAAAATAATTTTGATGCAAAAGAACTGTTATTATTGGATGAAAATTTGAAATTATCCTCATTGTTATTATTAGTATTCGAATCATTATTAGTATTCGAATCATTATTAGTATCTAAAATTTGATTGATTTCGTTTTTTAAACTTTCTAAACGTTTTGATTTGTCCTGCAAGCTATCATCCAAAAGATTTTGTAATGTTAGGTTTTGTTCGTTTATAGGTTTATTGAAAATATTGTCAGTTATAATTTCTTGTTTTAATATGTCATTTATATGTGATAGTTGCGTACGAATACTGTCTAGTGTGCTTGTTAATTTTGTTTTGTCTTTCTCTTCCGTTGTGGTTGTGGTTATTGCACTAGATATTTCAATTAATAAGTCGTTTATATATTTGTGTTGATTTTCTAAACCACTATATAATGGTTGGAAGTCGTTTAACTCTTTTGTTAATGATTCGATGCTTGTTGGGGTATTTCCTGTATTTATATTTTGGAAGAATTTTATACTATCATCTAATTTTTTTAATGTTGAATCAAAATAATTTTTTATTTTGTCTTCTACAACTTTAAATTTTTCGTTTATTTCTGAAGTTGCTTGTTCCATTAAATTTTTAATTGAATTTACTTGATTCAATATATCATTTTTTTGGGTTTCTCGTGAATCTGGTGAATTTGAATCAAATAATTTTTGTTTTAGGTTTATAAATTCTTGTTGGGTAAAAAAATCTTTGATATTTGTTTCGATATTTTTGTATTCTTCTAGTAAACCATTGCATTCATTTAGCAATTGTTCGTTTTGTTTTATTGCTGGGTTATTACTCATGTTTGTTAAATATGTTAATATATCTTTGTCATCTTCTTCGTTAGCTTTTAATAAAAATTTTGAACTTAAAGTTATGTAATTAATAGTAAATAATAACATTATAAACATCGAAATATTTATTAGTTTAGTAATATTAAAAAAATTTTTGATATTATTTATTACTCTAAGCATATATAAAAATTTATCCTTTCATTCTTAAGATTAAAAAATTAAAAACTTATTATAACTATTGATTATTTTAATCTTATACAAGATTAATTCTAACATAAAAATTTACAAATATATTTTTGATTTTTTAAAATTTTTTTAAAGTTAAATTATCTTGAATTATATTTTTTCAATTTTATGTTTATTTAATATTTTTAAAATTATTAACTTTTGATTTCAAAATCAATTAAGTTCGACTTAAATGATTATTTTAATATTGACATTAATAAATAATGTTGTTAGAATAAAAAGCAGTTTTAATTAATTTAATTTTTATATTTTCATTGTTTTTTTGATAAATTTTTTTAAAGTAATTTTTAAGTTTTATTTAAATGTAAAAAAAATTTGAAACAAACTTTTAAAATAGTTTTATTATTTTTTATTTTAATATTATATTTATAATTTAAAAATTTGTTAATTTATATTGTTAACATTTTATTTTATTATTAGGCCCGTTGGAGAAATGGTTAACTCACATGCCTTTCACGCATGCATTCACGGGTTCGAATCCCGTACGGGTCACCATTTAAAATTATTTTATTTTAAATATTGCACCCATAGCTCAACTGGATAGAGCATCTGACTACGGAGGGCGCAAAAGATGCGCATAATTCTGCTATTTAACGAATAGCCTTGTACGATAATTACAAGAGGTCACGTAAACACCGTAAGGTGGGCTTGGTTAATTATTTCGAAAGAATTATTGACAATAGCAAAAGCACGCAAGCGAGATGAGACGAAATATCTAGTCAACAAGTCGACGCCAGACCAGAAGTTAAGGAGAAGGTGAAAATCCCTAATCAGATAAAGATAAAAGTATGGTAATTTCAGAGACATCTTCGGAAAGATATTGATAAAAAAACCGAGATTTTGAAGGTAAAGGATAACAGATTCGTAGTATCTTTTAATTATCTGTAAAGTTAGTGAAACTAACTCTTCAAACAAGCTCTATTTATTCTGTATTTATTGAAAATAATACATGGATATTTCGATTTGAAAAAAATTATAAACTGAACCTATAAACTTCGCGTAGAATTATGTAGTAACTTTGATCTCCCTAAAGATAGGTTTTTAAACAAAACTTAAAACAGCAAATAGCTTGCTGATCCAAGGGAAAAGCGAAACTTATAATAGTCATAGGAATAATACTAAAATTGGAATATTTTAGGATAACCCTATCAAGGAGAAGGATAATAACCTTTGCAAGGCGAAAAAGTTTCAATATCTTTTGTTTTTTATTAAAGGGTAATTACTAATTGGTAGTTAAAATTATTATATTAGTTTGTATTACGTTTTATTTTTAAAAATGTGCAACTAAAATTAAAAAATTTTTTCTAAAAAAATAATAAGTTATTTAATCATTATTTTTTGTATTTTATTTTTATTTATTTTTAAATTTTTTTAGGAAATTCCGGAGTAGATGGATATATTATTAATTTGTAATTTTTTTATCTTAAATAATTTAATTTATATTAAATTCCATCGAAAAATATGTTTAAAATCGATATAAACCTAAACCGTTTTAAAAAAGAGTAAATAAATAATAAGAAATAATAAGAATATGCTTTAATACAAATTATAAATAATTTATTTAAGTTGATAGTTGTGAAATTAATAAAAAAAACAAAAAGATATTAGGAGCCGGATGTTTGGAAACTTACTTGTCCGGTTCTGTGGGGGGCTAATTTCGAATATGAAAGTGAATTTATATTTTACTTTTTAAACCGATTTAATCTATCCTGATTCAGAAGGTTGGGGGTTCAAATCCTCTTGGGTGTGCCATTTTTATTTTTTGTCGGGAAGTAGCTTAGTTTGGTTAGAGCGCCTGGTTTGGGAGGGCGAGAAAGATGCCTAAAATATTTATTGGTTTTACCAACCATCGTCATTATGATAATATGGCGCAACATATATCTGGTTGATTATTTCGAAAGATTAATTGATTATAGCAAGGTGTAAAAGCGTATTGAGTAAAAAAATATTTTACAATAAGTTTACGCGAGTTGAATGATGACTATGGATAAACTTTTTATAAAGTCTAAGAGAACAAAGAAATCTATTTTAAGAAAATTATTAAAATAATTAGTAATTTTTAAGTTTTATTTTAATTCGGTCCCAAGATTAAAATAATTATCACCTTTTTTGTAAAAATAAAAAGGACTAGTTTTAAGATTCACCTATTATTTGTTTTTTATAAAAAAATTTGGATTTAGGTTATCTCGCCTAAGGTTATCGGGTAAATGTTTTAGAGTAACTTCTATCTCCCTAAACTGCATGATATTTTTGGAGAGAAAGTTTAAATAAATTTTGATTCAAGAAAAGCGGCAAGGGAAAAGCAAAACCATAGTAGTCATGGTGTATTTAAGATAAGTTTTGGAATATTCTTATCATATGATCCCATTTGAGAGATTAGGAAAGCTAATCACAAGGCGAAAGGGGCAAAATAATTTCAGATCAGATATTAATAATTTATTTAATATATTTTAATATTTCTAAGTTTAATAAAATTTAAATTTTAAATAAATTTAAATTTAAACTTTATTTTTTAGAAAAATTGAAATTGAAATTATTTAAACGCCGTATACTTGGAAACTTGTTTGTACGGTGTTGTGTGGGGCTTATTGTAATAATGAATATTCATGAAACGCAATAATTCTATCACGATCCAGGAGGTCGCGGGTTCGAATCCTGTCTTCCCGACCATTTTATTATTTAATGATTTGATTTATTTTCGTTTATGCGAATGTCGTATAATGGTCATTACTCTAGCCTTCCAAGCTAGATATGTGGGTTCGATTCCCATCATTCGCTCCAGTTTAAATTAAAATTTATACAATAATAATTTGTAGAATTTTATGTAAATAAAAATATTTTTATTTTGGGAATTTAATCTTTAATTTATTATTGTATTCATTTAGGCGCCAAAGAGGCCTAAATATCGAGTGAACTAACCCATCACCAGTGCGATAAACACTGACAGGCTAAGAACGGTTCTTGAAAGGAAACTATCAAGAATTACAGCAGTTCTTAAAAGCGGGTTACGATGAAGTAGTTAGTCAAAAAGACACCGCCACCGAATGGTTTTAAGGGTAAGCCGGAAATGGCTTAAGAAGATAAGCAGATGTAATTTCTTAACCTGTCTCGCAAACTACTGAAACCGAGCAGTCTAGAGAATATTAATATAATAGATAAGTATTGGATAGTTTATCACTTAACCAACCTGGAATCTCACCATGAATAAAATGGTTGCTTCCCCTAAGGAATCAAGGTTGATATTTAGCGTAACTGGGAGAATCCTAAAGGCAAGTTATTAAATTAACGAATAATGAGATTAAAGTCATTATAGCCCAAGGAGAAAGCGACTTCTTAGTAGTCG
>NZ_JAOSIQ010000009.1 GCF_030586845.1 Candidatus Phytoplasma bonamiae
AACAGATTCTTTATCCTTAACTATCAGGGCTTTGATTTCCTGATTGGTAAATTGAATTACTTAGTCTTAGGATTCTCCAAGTTACGCTAAATTTCTACCTTAATTCTTTAGGGGAAGTATCCTCTTTGTTTGGGAGGCTGATTCCAGGTTTCTTTATCCGATAAACTACTCAGTATTATGGTTTTATACTAGTAGACTCTGGACTGTCCGTTTAAGCAACTTCCGGAACAGGTTTAATATTACATCCATTTCCCTTCTTAGGCCATTGCAGGCTTCTCCATGGAATTATTCGGTGGCGGCGTCTTCTTGACTAATTTGCTTTGGTCGCAACCCGCTTTTATGGTCTGCTATAATCTATCATTCTTTCGTCTGATAAACCGACCATATCCTTTCAGGGTTTATCGGCCCTGGCTATTGGTTAGATAGCACGAAATTTAGGCCTCTTTGGCGCCCACCATAATTAAAAGGTTTTTTTAAATGTTTTATAATTAATTGACGATATAATAAATAATTAACCATAATATTTTGACTCACATTTTGTAGATTAAAAAAATTAATAAATTTTAATTATGAATTAAAAAAATTTAAGAAAAATATATTAAAATGTTAAATTTCTTTTTTTTAGTCAATAAAAAATATTTATTGAATAAAGCTAATTCAGGAGTTAAACACAAATCATAATCAAAACCTTTTATACAAGGAAAAATTTTAATACTTTGAGATAATAATAATGCTTTAACTTCTTTCTTTGAAAAAGCTAATTTGCTTCGAACGACAACATCTAATAAAGTAACTTTTTGATCAACTGATAAACAAAATAAATATTTTTTTAAAAATTTTAAATCTGCTTCTACCAAATCTGATCTTTTTTTATTAAACAAAAGATAACTAGCCTTTTCGCAATCTTTAGATATTAATTGACCATGAACTAAAGAAACTATATAACTAGCTAATTCTTTTTGAGCTAATCTTTTGTAGGAATTAAATTTCATTTCAGATTCTAAATAATTAATACGATCTAATGCAATTAAAGTCATTTTTTTTAAACATGAAATTACACGATTATCGGGTAAATTTAAAAAATATTGATACATATCAAAAGGACTAGTTAATTCTGGATTTAACCATACATTACCTTTTTCACTTTTGCCAATTTTAACGCCCTGATCGTTTAATAATAAAGGAATACTCATACCTAAAGGTTTATTTCGAGAAGGATTAATTAATTTTCTAATTAATTCCAAACCGCTCGTAATGTTTCCCCATTGATCAGAGCCACCAATTTGCAATATTACATTATTTTTGGAATATAATTGATAAAAATCAAAAGCTTGCAATAAATTATAAGAAAATTCAGTATAAGAAATACCGGAATTTTCATTATTCAATCTTTTGGATATAATTTTTTTAGACAAAATATATTTAATATTAAATAATTTACCATATTGACGTAAAAAATCCAAAAAATTTATTTGAGATAACCAATCATAATTATTAACAAAAGATACTCTGTTGTGAGGCAATAAACGTTTTAATTGTGAAACGATATCTCGAGTATTTTTAACAACTTCTTGCGGTATTAATAAAGTTCTTTCTTTTGTTTCTTTAGGATCTCCAACTAAACTAGTGGCTTGCCCTATTAAAATAAAAGGACTATGACCTTTATTATACAAAAGCAAAATAGTGTTAATTTGCACCAAATGTCCTATTGTTAAAGAAATAGCTGTAGGATCGAAACCGCAATAAAAATTAATAACATTATGATTTAACTTATGCATTAAATCTGATTCATTGCTACAATCTTTTATTAAATTACGCAGTTTTAATTCTTCAAACAAAGGCATTTGTTTATCTCCAATTTTTAATTTGATTTTTTTTATAAATATTTCTATATTCCTTTATATTTATATGATAATACAATAAACAAACATAATATTATATAGATTATAAACAATATTTTTAAATAAAATCAATCATTATTTAAAAATTTTATTTATGTTTAGTTTTAATTCTAGCAGCTTTCGATGATAAATGACGTATATAATATAATTTCGCACGACGAACTATACCAGAACTAAGAACTTCTATATCTTCTAAAGAATCTGAATAAACAGGGAAAGTACGTTCTACTCCTACACCGAATCTAATAGCACGTACAGTAAAAGTTGCAGATATACCACTACCTTGGCATTTAATAACTAATCCAGAAAAATTTTGAACACGTTTATTATCACCATTAGATTGTCTAATTAACATTCTAACAGTATCACCAACTTTAAAAAAAGGTATTTTTTTCAAACTTTGACTCTCTATAGATCTTATTAAAGACTGACCTTTGAATTCCATAATTTAATATTTCCACTTCCTTAATAAAAAAATTTTATTTATTTATAATTAAAAAAATATGAAAAATATAATTGTTATTCTTCATCTTCATTTTTAATTTCTTTTAATATTTTTTGATTTAATTCATCTAAACAAATTTTGTCTAATAAATCTGGTCTTTTTTTAAAAGTATTTTTTAAACTTTCTTTCAAACGCCATTTATAAATTTTTTGATGATCCCCGGATAAAAGAATTGAAGGAACTTTATAATTTTTATATTCGAAAGGTCTGGTATATTGAGGATATTTTAATAAACCTTTTTGATGGGAATCAGATAGATAAGAATTTTTATGAATCACTCCTGGTATAAGCCTAATTATAACATCTATAAAAACTAAGGAAGCAATTTCCCCACCAGTTAAAACGTAATCACCAATAGATAATTCTTCATCTATAAAATTTAAAATTCTAGCATCAACACCTTCATAATTACCACAAATAATAACTAATTGTTCAAAATCATTAATATATTGATTTGCTTTAAATTGATTTAATACATTTCCTTGAGGAGATAATAAAATAACTTTACTCTTATTCTTAATATTTGATTTTATTTTCTTTAAACAATCATATAAAGGCGGAAACGATAACAACATCCCTGAATCACCACTATATGGCTTATCATCTATTTTAAAATGTTTATTGTGACTATAAAATCTTAAATCATGTATATTTATAATAACTTTATTTTTGTCTTTAGCTCTTTTCAAAATAGAATGATTTAAAAAATAATCAAAAAAATTCGGAAAAATAGTTACAATATCTATTTGCATGTTATTTATCAAATAATCTTTCCTTTTCAAAAAACAAAAAATAAATTTCTTATTTAAATTATATTTCCTTTTGGATTATTCTATTATTTTTAAAACTTTTAAACTCGAAGAATTAATTAATTTAATTCTTTTTAAATTTTTTACACAAATTTTTAACAGTAGTAGTAGGTTGTCCGCCTAAAGATAACCAATAATTAATTTTCTCTAAATTTAAATTAATTATTCCTTTTAAGGGATCATAGTTTCCTAAAATTTCTAAAAATTTACCATTCCTTTTATTATGAGCATCAATTGCTACTACACGATAAAAAGGCTTGTGACGAGAACCAAAAAGTTGTAAACGAATTTTAACTGACATGTTTCTAACTCCAAACGCAATTTAATTAAAAAATATTTTGAAAAAATAATAATTCAAGTAATTATAAAATAAAAAATAATTACTGTCAATCACATATTAACTCATTTTAATTATAAATATAAAAAATACATAATTTTCACAATAACTTAATAAAAATTTACTTTTTTATTAAGATTATTAAAAATAAAAATGTTATTATAAGAAATTGTTTAAAAATCAAAGTTAAATGAATAAAAATTTTTTGTACATAAATTATAAAAAATTATTAAATATGAGTTAATATTTATAATATTAACAATTTAGAGTATATAAGGTTAAAGAAAAATTTAAAAATATCCTTTTAATTATATAATCATTATTTATTATAATGCCTAGGTATAGTAAAATATATGTAATTTAATAAATCATTTCAACAAATATCTAAGAGAATAATTAAATTATTTAAATTAAAAAATAACCTTGAATTAATAATTATTTTTAGATCAAAAATGAATAAACATAAATTTAATTTATAAAAGGAGTAAAATAACTGTTAATATGTACTACTATATTACAGGTTTAGTAAAATTAATCAATAATAATAATATAATTCTTGAAAATAATGGTATAGGCTACGAAATAGGTTTTTATAACCCTTATTTATTCAAAATAAATCAGAAAGTAAAATTATTTACTTATTTATATATTAAAGAAAATATACGTTATTTATATGGTTTTACAAATATTAATTTATTAAATTTTTTTAAAACAATAATTGCTATTCCAGGTATAGGTCCTAAAATAGCTATTGCACTGACACAAAACGAATTATTTGCAGACATTCAAATGGCTATTGAAACTAATAATATAAATTTCTTAAAACAATTTCCAGGTATTGGCGAAAAAACCGCACAACAAATTGTTTGGTATTTAAATACCAAAAATAAAAATAAAAAAACAAAATATACATTTAATCCAAAACAAAAAGATGTTCAAAATGCTTTATGTAATTTAGGTTTTGATATAAAACAAATTAATTCTACTATAAATCAAATCAATACAGAACAAGATATAGAAGCCATGATTAAAGAAGCTTTGCAATTATTATTAAAAAATAGGAAATAAAATGGAAAAAAAATTAAAAAATCAACCCAATCAAAAAAATAAAAATGAAGATGCTTTTTTGAGGCCTCAAACATTAAAAGAATACGCGGGGCAAGAAGATATTAAACATATTTTAAATATTTATATCAAAGCTTCACGAAAACGAAAAGAAACTTTAGATCACCTATTATTTTATGGACCTCCAGGTTTAGGAAAAACCACTTTAGCACGCATTATCGCAAACGAATTAAAAACAAATATAAAGATTACTAATGGAGCTGTTTTAGAAAAAGCTGGAGATTTATCTGCTATTTTAAGCAGTTTAAAAACAGGAGAAATTTTATTTATTGACGAAATTCATCGATTACCAAAAACTGTAGAAGAAATTTTATACTCTGCTATGGAAGATTATGCTTTAGATATCGTTATCGGTAAAGATTATGATAGAAGAACTATTCGAATTAATTTAGCACCTTTTTCTTTAATTGGAGCTACTACTAAATTCGGACATATCTCTTTTCCGCTAAGAGATCGATTTGGTTTAACTTTAAAATTAAATTATTATAAAGAATCAGAACTAAAAACTATTCTCCAAAGAACAGCTAAAGTTTACAATAATTATGTAGAAGAATCAGCGTTAACAGAATTAGTAAAACGTAGTCGTGGCACACCTAGAATAGCTAATCGTTTATTCCGGAGAACACGTGATTTTGCAGAAATATATTCTAATAAAATAATTACTCATCAAATAACGCTAGAAACATTAAAAAAATTAAAAATTGATGAAAATGGATTAAATGAAACAGATTTTAATTATTTAAAGAATTTAGTAATTAAGTTTAATGGCGGACCAGTAGGAATTAAAAATTTATCTGCTACTTTAGGAGAAGAAATTTTTACTATAGAAGAAGTTTATGAACCTTATTTAATCCAAAAAGGCTATATAAAAAGAACTCCCAAAGGTCGTATAGCAACTAATTTAACTATTAAATTATTAAATAAATTAAATGAGAAAAATTAATATAGATATTATTATTTTATTAAGTACAATATATTAAGTAAATTTAATAAATTTTTAATTAATTTTTTACAAAATATAAAATGTATTAAATATATTTTAAATAATAACATCAACTAATATTTAAATTTTTTATTTTCTAATTAGAATTATAATCTAGTATTTTTTGTAAAATCATTTTATAATCCTGTTCCTTTAAATAAGAAGAATTATCTAATAATTTAACACATATTTCTTCCTTAGAAAAGCGAGGAATTATATGAACATGATAATGACAAACAGTTTGTCCAGCTACTTCTCCATTATTATTTATTAAATTTAAACCAGAAGCTTTAAAAGCCTTAATTAATATATGACTAATTTGATAAACTATTTTAAATAAATGAACAAAAACATCCTGTGGTACGTCTTGAATATTAGAATAAACTTTTTTAGTAATAACTAAAGTATGACCGCGAGTAGCTTGAGAAATATCTAAAAAAGCCATAACTAAATCATCTTCATAAATAATATAAGTCGGTATTTGTTTATTAACTATTTTCAAAAAAATATTATGCATATTGCTTATTCCTTTTTATAATAATTTTAATTTAAGAATATTTTTTTGAAAATTTCCATAAAATTTAATTTGAAAACTAAGATTAATTAAAAAAATTATTCTTACTAATATTTTTAAAATTCATTTTAGCAATTTTATAAAAAATAGATAAACCATATTTTTCATAAATTAATTTAATTTGTCGATTAACTAAATCAGAAGCTCCTAACATTAATTTTACATTATTAAGTTGTCCTAGTTTTTCTATCTCTCTTAAAAATAAATAACGAGCAATAATAGAAGAAGCAGCTACACATAAAAATTTAGATTCAGCTTTAGTTTTAAATATAATGTGACGATAAACATTAAATTCTGTTTTTAAATAATTAAAATAACAAGATTTATTTGCAAATTGATCTATAATGACTGGAGATGAAAATTTTAAATTATGATAAAATCTTAAAATTAATTTATTATATAAACAAGCGAGTATATGATTAAGATTTAATTTTTGTTTAATTAAATTATTGTAATCAAAAGGTTGTAAAATTTCAAAATCATAATCAATATTTTTCATCAAAAAAGGAGCTATTTGAAAAATAGAATTTTTACTTAATAATTTGGAATCTTTAACTCTATTGCGTAATAAAAAATCTGCTAATTCATGCCTTATATAAACTATACCAACTACTATAGGACCGAAAACATCACCCTTACCTGATTCATCTGCCCCGACACAATCGATATAATTTTGAAAATTTTTCTTCATGAATTAAAAAACTCCTTTCAATTATTTTGTTATCATATAATTAATAAAATAGATATTTGCATTTTAAAAAAAATTTTTTTATTATTCTTATATAATATTATAAATAATAATGTCCCTCGTATAAAAAAACATAAAAATAAATGCAATTATAAAGATTCTTATAATAATACCCTTATACTGAAGACTAATTTTTCGTTAAATATTTATGATTTTATTAGAATATTTTTGACTTCTAAATGAAATTATTGGAAATCATGGAATAATCTTAGTTAATATTATTTAGAATTTAAAATTGTTTTGATTTCCATCATTTCTTTTTTAAGCAAAAAGTTATTCTTATCCTTTAAATGTTTATCATTATTACTAGTTATCGATTAAATAACTTAATATTTAAAAATCCTCTTTAGCATAAATTCCAATTAATAGGTTTTTTTTGATGATGTTTTAAATATTCATTAGTACGAGAAAAAGGTTTAGAACCAAAAAAACCTTGATAAGCAGATAAAGGAGAAGGATGACTGCTTTCAATAACTAAATTATCCTTAATATTAATATATTTTTTATACTCTTGAGCTTGTTTCCCCCATAAAATATAAACAATATTTTTTTTCAAAGATAAATAATTAAATATATTAATAATAAAAATATGCCAACCAATATTTTTGTGACTCAAAGGAAATCCTTGTTCAACAGTTAAAATGGTATTTAATAACAATACCCCTTCATAAGCCCAAGAAAATAATTGATTTCTAAAATTTATAATAGATAAATCATTTTGTAACTCAATAAAAATATTCTTTAAACTTTTAGGAGTATCCCAAGATAAAGTACTAAATGCTAAACCGTGAGCTTGATTAGGTCCAGGGTAAGGATCCTGTCCTAAAATAACCACTTTTACTTGTTCCCAGGAAGTAAATTTAAAAGCGGTGAAAATATTTTTTGCATTTGGCAAAATTTTTTTCCCCAATTGAGATTGAATTCTCAAAAAATTTTTTATTTTAATAAAATAATTTTTTTGTCGTTCTTTGTCAATGATATATTCCCAATTTATATTAATCAACATAAAATATTATCACCCTTATTATAAAATAACTCTTTTAACAAATTAATGATCTGAATTAATGAATTAAAATTTTAAACTAAATTATCATCGTATTCATATTCTCCCCAAACAATAAAATAAAATAATAATAACATCATTCCCCATATAAACGCATAAGTTATCTCGTAAGGAATTTTAAAAGAATATTTATAAAAAATATTTTTATAAGGAATTTTTTCTTCAAATTTTTGAACAGCCGGATTATTATCGCCTTTCGTAGTAACGTATTTTTCTTGATTATTATTCGCAACTACTCTATGAATGATAAAACTATCTTTTAAATAAGAAAATTGAGAATAATCAGCTTTAAATATAATTATATCACCATCTAAAGTTCTTGGATTACTCGGTTTTAACAATTTACATTTATTTTCATCTAATATAGTAAAAAAAACTATATCATCAACGCGCATCGAAGGCAACATACTATCACTAGATACACGAGAAAAATTAAAACGAAAAATTTGAGAAGTTTTTTCTTTATCTAAAACTAAATTACATAACAAAAATATAACTAAAAAAAATAAAAATAAATTAAAAAAATAATAAATAATCTTTCTAATTATAGTTAATAAAATATAACTTTTATATTTTATAAATCCCATTAATAAATGCTCCCAATCTTTTGAAATAATATCAATTAAAAAAATTTATATATAAAATTGTTGAAATAAAATTCAAAATTCAGAAAAAAAATTCACAAACTAACTAATTAAATTAATCTTTAAAATATTTTTTAAATAATTCAACAATCAATATGGGAATTAAAGAAATAACTATAATAATGCTTATATCCCAAAAAGATAACTTAGCCAAATTAAAATATTTTTGGAAAACAGGAATAAATAAAATAATAAACTGTATCGCAAAACTTATTACAAAATAAATTATAAAAAGATTATTTTTAGTTTTAATGGAAAAAATAGACTTTGATAAACTTCTAAAATTCCAAGCATGAAATAACTGTGAAAAAGCTAAAACCATAAAAGCAAAAGTTTGCCCATATTTAAAATTATCAATACTATGAATATAATAACCTAAAATAGCAGAACCAAAAACAACAATACCCAACATTAAACCTTCTAAAAAAATTTTATAAATTATTGATTTATTTAAAAAATTATTATTTTTGCTTATCATAGAATGATCTATAATATTATGCTCTGAAGGTTCCATACCTAAAGCTAAAGCTACTAAAGAGTCAGTAACTAAATTAATCCAAAGAATTTGTAAAGTATTTAAAATAACAAAATCAAAAGGAAAACAAAAAAAACCAAAAAAACTATTCAATAATATAAGGCAAATTTCGCCCATATTACAACTTAATAAAAAAACTAAACTTTTACGAATATTAACAAAAACATTTTGCCCTTCTTTAATAGATGTTAAAATAGTATGAAAATTGTCATCCATTAAAACAATATCAGCGCTTTTTTTTGTAATTTCGGTACCACTTAAACCCATAGCTAATCCTACATCAGCTTGTTTAATACTAGGTACATCGTTAACTCCATCACCAATCATAGCCACTATATAACCTAATTTTTGCCAAGCTCTTACAATTTTTAGTTTATGTGTTGGAATAGTACGAGCATAAACCTTAATATTTATTAATTTTTTTAATAATTCTTTTTCAGTTAATTTATCTAATTCAGAACCATCAATAATTAAATCAGTTTTTTTATTTAAAATTTTTAATTTATTAGCTACTTGAATAGCTGTATAACGATGATCACCTGTAATCATAATTGTCTTAATATTAGCTTCATGGCATTCTTGTATCGAGTGAAAAACTTCTAACTTTATAGGATCTTCAATACCTACTAACCCGATTAAAATAATATTGTTACGCAAAATATACAAAATTTCTTTTACAGAAGTATTATCACATAAAAAACGATAATCAAAAAAATTTGTATAAGCGATTCCTAACACTTTATAACCCATTTGAGCTTTTTTATTTAATTTAAATTCAAAATCTTCTTTATGTTTTGCATTTTTAATAACATTTTTTTGTTTTTGATTATTATAAATATAATATGATAAATCCAATATAATTTCTCCAGCACCTTTAACAATAGTTAAATATCGATGCTGATATTTATAAATAGCAATCATCAACTTCGAATGATCATCAAAAGGAAATATTTTAATTAATTTATATTGTTGTTGCAACTCAGCAACATCGATATTTAAAAATTTAGATAATTCTACAAAAGAACGATCTACAGAATCTAATAAATCATAACAAGAAATAATCTTTTCATTATAATGTTGAGCGATACTATTACATAAAAGGCCATAATAAACTAATTCTTTACAACTTGCCATTAAATTATTACAAATTAATTTATTAGAATAATCAATATGAACAAAATCGGAATAAACATATAATGATTTAATTAATAGTTTATTCTGAGTAAGTGTACCTGTTTTATCTGTGCAAATAACATTAATCGAACCCAATCGTTCTAATGTCTTTAAATTTTTAACAATAGCATTTTCTTTAGATATCTTTTTTATACCAAAGGCAAAAATAATAGTCATAATAGCTAATAAACCTTCTGGAATAACTGCTACGATTAAAGCAATAGAAGATAATAAATAACTACTAATAATATCCCAACTCAAATAATGAAAAAATAAATAATATTTCATAACATTAAAAATAAAATTTATTAAAATTAAAATAAAAATAATAATACTCAATATTTTAGTTAATTTTTGTAAATAAAATTCTAAAACTGTTTTTTCTTTTTGAATTGTTTGAGATAATTTAGCAATCTTACCTATTTGAGTTTTCATACCTGTATTAATCACTAAAGCTTCAGCATTTCCATTAATTACAACAGTATTCATGAATAACAAATGTTTATAATTCAATAAATTGGAATCACTCATTTTAATCTCAACTTGTTTAGTAACTGCTACAGATTCGCCTGTCAAAATCGCTTCATCCACTTGTAAATTATTAGAAACTAATAAACGTAAATCTGCAGGAACTATATCTCCTTTATCCAAAAAAACAATATCTCCTGGAACTAATTGATCACTAGTAATTGATTTTACATTAGATTCTCGTAAAACTTTTACATATATTTTAGTATTTTTAGCAATAATATCAAAAGATTTATCTTTTTGATGTTCATGGAAAGCGCCAAAAACAGCATTACCTAATATAATTATTAAAATTAAAATACCTTCATATAATTCTTCTTGATGGCTAGAAAAAAAACCTATTGTTAAAGTAATAAAAGCTGCCATTAGTAAAATATATATAAAAAAATTATTTAATTGGCTAAAAAATTTTTTTATTAAAGACTTAGGTTTAGTTTTGAACAATTCATTCAAACCATTTTCGCTTAATCTAGTTTGAACTTGTTGTTCTGTTAATCCTGTTTTCAAATTAGTTTGCAACTCTTCAACTAATAATAATATTTCAGAATTATAAAACAAAGAATTCATATATGACTCAACCAAACCTTCTAATAAATATGCCTAATCAATCATTATTAATTTAAATAATAATAAAATAAATAAAAAAGAAAAATTCAAACTTTACTTATAATTTATTTTAAATTATAAAAAAATAAAAAAATTATTTTATCTGTTTAGGGATAATAGACTTAGTCACTTTAACTTTGGTAATTACTAAACCATTATGAGATAAACCGTCGAAAACCCAATCATTATAAACTATTCTTATTTTTTCGTTACTTTCTGGCATTCTACGCAATTTATCCAACATAAAACCGCTTAAAGTATCATAATCATCTACTGGTAAATTAGCATTTAAATATTCTTCTATATCACAAAGATGAGCAGTACCTTTTATAATAAATTCTTGATCGGAAATTTTTACAATTTCGAAATCGTTTTTATCATATTCATCCTGAATTTCGCCTAGAATTTCTTCAATAACATCTTCAATGGTTACGATACCAGCTGTACCTCCATATTCATCAACTACAATAGCCATATGTTTTTGTTTAGACTGCATTTCTTTCAATAATTCACTAATATTTTTGAATTCTGTAATGTAAAAAACCCTTCTTAAATAATGATTAATATTAAATTTTGAATAATTATTTTTAGAAGATCGTTGATCATTTGCAACTAATAAAACCTTAAAAAGATCTTTGATATGCACTATACCTAAAATCTTATCTAAATTCTCCATATAAACAGGAAATCGAGTATATTTCTCTTTTAAAATGAATTCTCTCAATTCATTAATACTAATATCATGACGAATAGCTACAATTTCCTTTCTATGACGCATAATATCGGAAACTTTAGTAGTATTAAAATCAAAAATATTTTGTATCATATTATTTTCATTACTATTAATAACTCCTTGACTATAAGAAGCGCTTAATAAAAAACGCAATTCATCTTCAGAAACAATATCTTGAGTTTTATTAGGATCAATTCTTAAACAATATAGAATGATATTACTTATTTGATGTAATAACCAAACAAAAGGTTTCATAAAAAAACAAACTAAATTAAATAAACCTAATAAATAATAAGCAGTTTTTAAAGGATAAATTAAAGCAATTCTTTTAGGAATAATATCTCCTAAAACCAAAGAAAGAACAGTTAACAAAATTTGAACCTCACCATGTGAATCATGATGCAACATATAACCTTGAATTACTGTCAATATATGAATAACAATTTGAATAACAGACAAAAAATGAGTAGGTTTAGATTTAATTTTTTTAATTTTTAAGGCTTTTTTAATACCTTTTTCTATTTCAATATCCAATTTACTTTCACTTAAAGAAACTAAAGATATTTCGATAGCTGACAATAAAGCATTGATAAAAATTAATGCTATGATAGTCAAAATAATTATACTCATTTTATTTTATAACCTCTTTCACATTTAACTGCAACAAAATATAGGTTATAAAAAATAAAACTTTTTAAATAATTATTTTTATCATCATTTTCCATATACGTTTAAATTACCTTATTCTCCTTGTTTAATTTCTTATTTTATTATAGAATAACTTTTAATAATTTTACCATAAATTCAAATAAAAGTAAAATCATTAATTATTTAGATTAATTTTAATTTTGATCTTTTTAATAAGCTCTAGCGAATAAAATAGTTTGGTTTGCTTTTTTACGAGTAACAGGACAAACTTTATTTAATAATTTTTCTTTCAAAATTACTCGAGCTGTAGCTCCTGTATCTTTTTTGATGATTTCTTCCGCTTCATTAGCTAAAACACTCATTTTAACGTATCCTTTTTGAGCTAAATAAAGTTTAAATTCCTCATAATTACTAGCAATATAAATATTTTTTTCCATACGTTTCAAAGCATTATCAAACATATTTTGATGAATATTTTTAAATAATTTAGATATATTTGTTAATAACTCGGAAGAATTAATAATAATTTTTTTTCGACTATGTCTAATAAAAATTGTTATTTGATCATTTTTTAATTCTTTTTCCCCTATTTCTAATCTCAAAGGAATTCCTTGCAATTCATAATGACTAAATTTCCAACCAATATTTTTGTTTTGTATATCTAATTTAGTTCGATATTTTTTAAATAACTGTTTATAATAAAAATTAACTTTAGTGGATAAAAGAGAACTATTTAACCTTAAAGGAATAATAACTATCTGTATGGGAGCAATATAAGGTGGCATTACTAAACCTTCATCATCGCCATGAACCATAATTATAGCACCTATCAATCTAGATGAAATAGCCCAAGATGTTTGATGTGCTATTTGTATAACAGAATTTTGATCTTGAAATTGAATTTTAAAAATTTTAGAAAAATTAGTGCCTAAATAATGAGAAGTTCCTGCTTGTAAAGATTGACCATCATACATTAAAGTTTCAATAGCATAAGTCGTCACAGCTCCTTTAAATTTTTCTTTTTCTGTTTTAATACCCGAAATAAAAGGTATAGCTAACAATTTTTTACCTAATTTTTTATACAAATTTAAAATATAAAGAGTTTCTTCAAGAGCTTCTTTTTTAGAAGCATGAACTGTATGGCCTTCTTGCCATAAAAATTCTTTACTTCTTAAAAAAGGCTTAGTATTTTTTTCCCAACGAACTACACTACACCATTGATTAAATAATTTAGGCAAATCTCTATAAGAAGTAATAATATTAGAATAATACTTAGAAAAAACTACTTCTGAAGTCGGACGAAGAATCAATTTAGAAGGCAATAGTTGATTAGCAACATTATCAATAATCAAAGTTTCAGGAGCAAAACCTTGAATATGATCTTTTTCTAATTGAAACAAATTTTCAGAAAAAAGCAAAGGAAAATAAACATTTTGATGATTACTTTTTTTTAGATAATGATTTAAAAATTTTTGTATCATTTCCCATAAAAAATAACCATCGGGTAAATAAATAAAAAAACCTGGCACATCAGAATAAGAAATTAATTTAGCTTTTAAACAAAGATCTGTATACCACTGACTAAAATTAATATCACGACAACGAACCGTTTTAACTAATTTTTTTTTCATATATTTTTGTATAACCTTTTATAAAAATAACCTTAAAATAACTAAAATTATTACACAATGATATTTTTTATTAAATTAAAACCCCCCAATAATAAAAAAATTAAAATGAATCACTTAATGACATAATTTATAATATCCATAATGATTATCGATGAGATGATAAACAATAATTAAATATATTTAATATTAACTCCAATAAATATAGATAAAAAACATAAATATTTAATAATTATTAAAATTTATTCAACAACCGAGAAAATAATTTTATTTTATCTGTTTTTTCCCAACTAAATTTATCATTATCGACACCAAAATGTCCATATTTAGCAGTCATATGAAAAATAGGTTTAGTTAAATTTAATTGATTAATAATCCCTTGAGGACTTAAATCAAAATTATTATAAATTGTATCAAGAATAAGATTATCATTAACTCTATTAGTATTAAAAGTATTAATAAATAAACCCACAGGAAAATTTACTCCAATGACATAAGCTATTTGTAATTCACATTTATCACAAATACCAGAAGCAACAATATTTTTAGCTAAATACCTTAACATATATGCTCCACTACGATCCACTTTAGAAGCATCTTTGCCACTAAAACAACCTCCTCCATGACGTACTTCGCTGCCATAACTATCTTGAATAATTTTTCGCCCTGTTAAGCCGGTATCGAAACAAGGACCACCCTGAATAAAACTTCCCGCTGGATTAATATAAAATTTAGTTTTAACGTTTATAAATTTAATAGGGATAACTGGAGTAATAACATATTTTATAATATCATCTGAAAAAGTTTTATTATTTTTAATAATATCACTATGATGACAAGAAATCACAATTGAATCAATATAACATAAATTACCTTTTTCATCGCATGTCATAGTTAATTGTGTTTTACCATCTGGTTTTAAAAAAGGCAAAATTTTATTTTCTCTTATTTTATTTAATTGTAAAGCTAAATTTCGAGATAGTACAAACTGTAAGGGCATATAACAGAGTGTTTCATTAGTAGCGTAACCAAACATTGCACCTTGATCTCCAGCACCACCATTAACTGAAACAGCTTTATTAATTTCTTCAGATTGTTGATTTATTAAATTAACAATTAACAAATCTAAATAATAAAAATTATCTTCTTTGTTTATATAACCTATATCTTTTATTGTCTCTCGAACAATAGTTTCTATTGTTTTTTGATATGGATAGATTATTTGCGTTTCAATATCAAAATTTATTTTCTGATAGCTATTACAAACAGCCCCCATCCAAACCGGACAAGCAAGTTTCCCAGCATCCGGCTTTCCATAATTTATCATCTTTTCAGAGACTAGTTTCGTATTGCTACTAACTAGCTGTGCATTCTCCGTCATTTATGAAAATGACCTTGAAATATATCCGATGTTTACAAAAGTTTAGTGTCCTTAAAAAAAGTTATTGGCATATTCACTAACTCCCCTTTATTGATCCCCATTGAATAAACAATAAATTACTAACTTCTTTCGCCCTATCAAGGTCGTTAACCTTATTCTGGGGAGGACGATTAACTGGATCATTCCAGATCCAGTTTTACTCCTCCGACTACTAAGAAGTCGCTTTCTCCTTGGGCTATAATGACTTTAATCTCATTATTCGTTAATTTAATAACTCGCCTTTAGGATTCTCCAAGTTACGCTAAATATCAACCTTGATTCCTTAGGGGAAGTGACCATTTTATTCATGGTGAGATTCCAGGTTGGTTAAGTGATAAACTATCTAACACTTAGATCATATGTTGTAGATTCTGGACTGCTCGCATATAGTAGTTTGCGAAACAGGTTATGTTATTACATCTACTTATCTTCTTAGACCATTTCAGGCTTACCCTTAGAACCATTCGGTGGCGGTGTCTTCTTGACTAACTACTTCATCGCAACCCGCTTTTAAGAACTGCTGTAATTCTTGATGGTTTCCTTTCAAGAACCGTTCTTAGCCTGTCAGTGTTTATCGCACTGGTGATGGGTTAGTTCACTCGATATTTAGGCCTCTTTGGCGCCCATCTAAATTAATAGAACTTTTAATTTCTCCACAAAGAATAATTTTATTTTTAGTAAATAGGGATAGATTATTTGCGTTTCAATAACTGGATTTATCAACTAGTTAGTTATCTATTGCAAACAGCCCCCCTCTAAACCGGACAAGCAAGTTTCCAAGCATCCGGCTTGCCATAATTTATCGATAAACCATAAATTACTAACTTCTTTCGCCCTATCAAGGTCGTTAACCTTGTTCTAGGGAGGACGATTAACTGGATCATTCCAGATCCAGTTTTACTCCTCCGACTACTAAGAAGTCGCTTTCTCCTTGGGCTATAATGACTTTAATCTCATTATTCGTTAATTTAACAACTCGCCTTTAGGATTCTCCAAGTTACGCTAAATATCAACCTTGATTCCTTAGGGGAAGTAACCATTTTATTCATGGTGAGATTCCAGGTTGGTTAAGTGATAAACTATCCAATACCAATAGTATATATTTATAGCTTCTAGACTGCTCGCTTATAGTAGTTTGCGAAACAGGTTATGTTATTATACATCTACTTATCTTCTTAGACCATTTCAGGCTTACCCTTAGAACCATTCGGTGGCGGTGTCTTCTTGACTAACTACTTCATCGCAACCCGCTTTTATGGTCTGCTATAATTTATCATTCTTTCGTCTGATAAACCGACCATATCCTTTCAGGGTTTATCGGCCCTGGCTATTGGTTAGATAGCACGAAATTTAGGCCTCTTTGGCGCCCCTATCGTTTCAATAGCGATTTTTGCATTAGAATCTTGCTTCAAATAAGCATCTAATAAAACATCAGAAATTTGATCTGCTATTTTATCAGGATGTCCTTGAGATAGGGATAGATTATTTGCGTCCCAATAACTGGATTTATCGACCAGCTATTCATTACAAACAGCCCCCCTCTAAACCGGACGAGCAAGTTTCCAAGCATCCGGCTTGCCATAATTTATCCTTTTTTT